>NZ_JAMQOQ010000008.1 GCF_031624635.1 Halogeometricum sp. S3BR5-2
CAGCTGCAAAAGGCACTGAGCAACCGATTCTTTGACTCACTCGACGAGCTAACAACAGCGATCGACACCGCTCTCGACAAACTCTCCGTCCCTAAAGTGAGCAATTACTTCTAGTGTCTACTATAGGGCGAACTCGGTGTTGACACCCTCACCGGAGAGGAGTTGACCAGCGAAGCTGTTGGCGAGGACGGCCGAGACGGACAACACCATCGCAAGCATCGCGAACACCGGGTGAACGAGCCCCGTGGTCGCCGCGGCGACGCCGACGCCGTTGAACGCGAAGGCTGTCACGAGATTCTGGCGAGTCTTCCGGTAGCTCTCCGTGCCAATCTCGTACGCGTCCATCACGCCGCCGAGCCGGTTGCCCATCAGAACGATATCCGCTGACTCGATGGCGATGTCGGTCCCTGCGCCGATGGCGATGCCGATGTCCGCCTGAGTGAGTGCAGGGGCGTCGTTGATGCCGTCGCCGACCATCGCCACGCGGTGGCCGGCTTCCTGCAGGCGACCGATCTCCTCGCGTTTCTCGTCGGGCAGCACGTCGGCCATGACGCGGTCGATGCCGACCTCCTCGGCGACCGCGTTCGCGGTGCGCTCGTTGTCGCCAGTGATTATCACGGGCGTGATGCCGGCGTCTCGCATCCGCCGGATGGTCTCGGCGGCGTCGGCTTTGATTTCGTCGCCGATGCCGATCAGGCCGATCAGGTCACCATCACGGACGACCCCGGAGACGGTGAGCCCGCGGCCCTGGAGTCGCTCGATGTCGTCGCCCGCCTTCGACAGGTCGATCCCCTCGTCGCTAAGCCATCCCGGTTTCCCGACCAGCACGTCGTCGCTGGCAACGGTTGCCCGGACGCCCTTGCCGGTCACGGAGTCGAAATCATCGGGGTCAGCGTACTCGACATCTTGCTCGTCGGCGAACTCGAGGATCGCATCAGCGAGAGGATGCTCGGAGAACGCCTCTGCACTGGCCCCAGTCGTGAGTACGTCCACCTCGTCGGTGTCGAACGCGACGACCTCACTGATGGCGGGTTCGCCGACGGTGATGGTGCCGGTCTTGTCCAGCACGATGTGGTCGACGTCGGGGAAGATCTGGAAGGCGTCACCGGAGCGCATCAGGATGCCGCGGTTCGCGGCCTTCCCGCCGCCCCGGATTAGGGCCAGTGGTGTCGCCATCCCGAGCGCACACGGATAGCCGAGGACGAGAATGGCCAGCGCTGCGAACGCTCCGCGCTGGACGTTCGGACCACCGCCCCACGCGAGCGGTGCGACCACCCAGAAGAGGAACGAGAGCGCGGCAATCGTCAGGACGCCCGGAACGAAGTACTTGAGGACGCGGTCGGCAAGCTGGATGATGCCGGGCTTCATCGCCCGCGCTTCCTCGATCTCGCGGGCCACCTGATTGAGGAACGCGTCCTCTCCGGTTGCAGTCACCTCGATGAGCAGCGTGCCGGTCTCGTTGACGCTGCCGCCAATAACCTCGTCACCGGCGGCCTTCTCTTCAGGGATAGACTCGCCGGTGGCGACCGACTCGTCGACCGTTGATTCACCCTCGACGACTGTCCCATCGACGGGTATACTCTCGCCGGGCTTGACGCGGACGCGATCGCCGACGTCGAGGTCGTCGAGGGGCACCTCCTCGACGCTACCATCCTCACCGACGCGACGGGCCGTATCGGGTTGGAGATCGAGAAGGCTCTGGACGGCCTGTGAGGCCCGCGTGCGAACGATGAGGCTGGTGTATTCCGAGAGGATGTGGTACGTAGTGATGAACACGGAGACGGCGAAAAAGTGGACGGTCGGGAAGCTCGGGAAGACAAACAGGCCGAGTAACCCACCGAGGAGCCCGGCGAAGGCGCCCGCCTCCAGAAGGACGTGCTGGTTGAAGATTCTCCGGCGAAGGCTCTGGAACGCCTTCTGTTTGATGTAGCGCCCGGGACCGAACATCGTCCCGAGCGCTAGCCCCAGCGTCACTAGGTCCATCGCGAGCGATGCCGACTCGAAGCGTCCCATTACGAGAATCATCCACCCCATCAGAGCAGCGACAACGATAGATGCGCCGCCGGCGATGAGGAGACGGCGCTTCCCGTCGGCGAGTTCGGCCTGCTGCTGCTCGTATCGTTTTGCCTTGTCCGGATCTCGGATGGTGTAGCCGAGGTCCCGGAGCGTGTCCTTCACCTCGACCTCACTCAGCAGGTCGTCGTCGTATTCGACGAGAACTTCCTCGTGGGCGAGACTCACGTCGACGTCCTCGACGCCGTCTGTCCGGCTGTAGGCCTTCTTGATGCTCTCGGCGCAGAACGAGCAGGACATCCCCCCGACGTTGAATTGGCCGTGTGTCGTTCCCATCGTACCTGTTGGTTATCGTGGGACGCGGATAACCATTACGACAAACGTTATAGCGGTTTCGAGATGCTAATACTGCTGTCGGGTGCATGGCGTTACTCTTACTGTTGTCGTCCGCTTATGTCGTAACAAGAATGGCGCTCCTCGAATCTGATGTGCCGATCCGCGAAGTCGTGACGACAGACCCGGAAAAAGCGAAAGCGCTGGAGAACGACGTCCGGGCGAAGATCCTCGATATGCTCGCGACCGATGAAATGACGATCGAGGAGATTCACGACGAACTGCATCGTCGCGGCGAGCAGAAGGCGGAAACAACGGTCCGCCACCACGTGAACGTCCTGAAGGACGCGGGGATGGTTGAAATCGCCCGTCTCGAGGAAGCTGGTGGGGGGACGCGGAAGTACTACAAGTCGAACACGCGAGTCTTCTCCTACGATCTTCCAGAGAAAGCCGACGAAACCCTCGCAGAGGCGCAGTCTACCGCGTCCGAAGAATTGACCGGCCTCATCGAGACGTTGTATGCGGACCACGGTACCGAGATTGAGGCGGTTGCCCGCGAGATGAAGCCCTGCGAGTACTGCGACACCCAGCACTACGAGGAGTTCATAGTTCGCGAACTCCTGAACCGTGCCCTCATCGATTTAGGCGAGAGCGGCACACTTGACGATGTGTTCTCGACTGAGAACTGACACTCACTCGATACAGCAGCTCATTTTGGACGTATCCCGACGGAACGCCTGACAGGCCTGTTTGAACCCCTCGGAGAACGTCGGGAATGGGTGGACAGTATCGATGATATCGTCAACAGTCAGTCCGAACCTCACAGCCAGCGTGGCTTCCATGATCATGTCGGCGGCACGCGGCCCGACCATGTGGACACCGACGATCTCGTCGGTCTCGTGGTGTTTGACGACCTGGACGAGGCCATCGTTGTTCCTGACTGCCTTCGCCCTCGGGACGTCCGCCATCTGGACAGTCCGGCACGAACAGGTGCCGTGCTCGTCCATATACTCGAGTTCGGTCGTCCCAACGACTGCTACCTCGGGACTGGTGAACACGACTGCGGGGACTGCATCGTAGTCGATGCTGACGCCCTCGTTGCCGAAGGCGTTCTTGACGGCGTGATTGCCCTCCTTGGCGGCGACCGTCTCCAGTTCGGGTTCGCCGATCACGTCCCCCGCCGCGTAGATGTCGGGATTGGTCGTCTGGAGATGCTCGTCGACGCGAATCGCGCCATCGGATTCGGTCTCGACGCCGACTGCTTCCAAGCCGATGTTCTCGCTGTTGGGCTGGACGCCGGTCGCGACGAATAACGCCTCTGCGGTGAATGCTCGCTCCTCGCCCTCGATGACAGTCTCCACAGCGACGCCCTTCTGACCAGGGTCAGCACCACTGTCGATAGCCACATCCTGAACCTGCTGGAAGTCGTTACTGGTCACGACGTCGATTCCCTCCTCGTTGAAGGCTCGTTGCATCTCCCGGCCGAGCTGACCTTCCATATCTGAGAGCACGTGACCGGAGCGCTGGAGAACCGTCACGTCGACGCCGACGCGGTGGAGGATCTGTCCCCACTCCAGCGCGATGTATCCGCCACCAAGCATCACGATGCTCTCGGGGAGGTCGCGCTCCTCGAGGATTGTTTCGCTCGTGTAGTAGTCAATGTCGTCGAGGCCGTCGATGGGTGGCGCCCACGGTGAACTTCCAGTCGCGACGAGCGCCTTCTTCCCAGTGATGCGTGCGCCCTCGTCGTCGCCGTCGACGACCTCAATAGTCGTGTCGTCGACCAGCTGGCCGTAGCCCTCGTAGATGTCGGTCTCGAAGTGTTCTGCGACGTCGACGTAGTTCTCCTGCCGGAACCGTTCGACGAGTTCGTCGGTGCCGTCGAGTGCGTCGGCCCAGTCGACAGTCGGTTCCTCAGGGTATCGAACGGCATCGAAGGGATTCTCCGACGCTGCAGCGCCGCTCTCGGCGACGGCGAGCAGATGCTTACTCGGGACACAGCCGACGTTCACGCATGTCCCGCCGATTGGCAGGCCGGTGTTCACCATCGCTGTCGAGAGGTCCCGCCGGCTTGCTTCAGTGATCGCGGCGAACGCTGCGGCGCCACCGCCGAGAATCACGAGATCATAGTCGGAGGTGTGAGTCATCTATACTGATACTTTACGACGGGAAGTTCTTATACTCCAGAGTCCGAAGCTATGGAGTAGGTTGGAGGCCACGAAGCTATGGCAGATACTACTTCATCGGCGCCCACGTGTGATGTTGGGGGGACGTGCTACTGCCCGCTCACAGGAGTTATCGACACGTTGAGCCGGAAATACGCGATGCAACTCGTTAGCATCATCGGCGCACACGATTCACTGCGGTTCGCGGAGATCGAAGACCACCTCCCGACAGCGAGCACGTCGACAATCTCGAAACGCCTCGACGAGTTCGAGGAGGCAGGGCTCGTCTCACGGACGCAGTACAACGAAATCCCGCCACGTGTCGAGTATGCGCTGACGGACGACGGCGACGAGGTTCGAACACGCCTGGAACCGCTACTCGAGTGGGCCACGGAAAACAGCTGAGATACGGCAGTTCGAGGTTCAGCCCATTGCCTCTTGGAATCGCTCACGCAACGCGTCCTCGCGTTCTTCGAACTGCTCGACTTTCTCCTGCAGGTCGTCGCTGACGCGTTCGATGCTCGCCAGCGCTCGTTCGCCGGCCAGTGAGGCCTGTGACCCGTCGTCGCCGTCCGCCTCTAACTGCTGCTCGTACGCCTGCTCGACGCGCTCGATGGTGCCTTCCGGGTTGAACAGGATGTCGTTGGCGATGCGGACGTACTGATCTAGGGATGCCCCCTCTTTCCCCTGGAAGAAGTGAGTGAGGGCGTACGTCGCACCGGAATGCAGCGTCCACATGTCGATCTCGAAGGGGGACGCCGCATTGGCTTCTGCATCGCCGGCGGCACGCTCGGCCAGGTAGTCCGGGAACCCCAGCAGGGTGTAGAACTCCGTGACGGTGAACGGAAGTTCGGAGAAGTCGAGTTCGATGTCCTGGGCGTCCCGGATGAACTCGAAGAGGTCATCGGCGACGAGTTCGACCTGTGCGAGGAGTTCCTCCCACCAGGTGCGGAAGTTCCGGACGTCGCCAACGTGCTTGATAACCTCCTTGTCGGTGAGCGAGCGCATCGTGTTCGAGCAGTAGCCGTCTTGGGCAAACCCTTCCACGTAGACGGCGTGCTCGCCGAAGAAGTCGTAGCCCGACGTGACGCCCATCGAAATCGGGTCCGACCGACCGGGAAGGCGAACCTCGAGGCCGTCGAACATGATGTCCATATGGACTTCGCCGCCGCCCCGGTAGCGCCGAATCTCGCCGAACATCACCTCGCCCAACGGCGTCCCGTCGATGGTCTCCTCGCGGAGGACCTCCTCCAGCGGCCCGTAGACATCGACCGGGTTGATGATCGCGTAGCTGTCAGTGGGAACGTGGAACAGCGGATCCGTCTCGGCGTCGCCATCTCGGGTCTGCTCCCGAGCGCGACTCGGCTCGACGAGCGCGTTGAACCGCTCTGTCTCGACCCACTCGTCGGTGTAGGGATTCTGGTACGCCACGGTCGTCTCGACGGCCTTCGGAAGATCGCGAATCGCCTCGGCGAAGGTCACGGAGTTTTCGCCCCCGTGCCCCTGTCGGTACCACTCGGGCAGTTCGGTGTCGGTACGTCCATCGACGCCAGCGAAGATGGTTCTCGACTCTGGGTCTTTCATTTCGGTCACCTCAACACAGGAACGCTCATCGACGGCCGCCTGCATCGTCTCGCGCCCTGCGCCCCTCTGCCGGGCGCAACAACACCACGTTAACCAACACTGACCCAGGAAACGACTGGTTGTTGGTTAATCGAACCACCGGCGGGAAACTGCCGCACTGTCGTTACTCGGTGGTGGAGCAGCGTAGCCATCTTGTGATGTCCTCAGAACGCGACGTGTACTGACTAGTAGCGGAAAATCATCGATTTTCGGCGTGCTAATTGGACTCATACATCAAATTGATAGATGGTATGTTTATGCTGAAAGGCGATACCTTTCGTTGTGGACTAGCGTGCCAGCGAAGGATTGACCCGTCGGAAGCAACTATATTTTCGAGGAATCAATTAGACGGAGATGAATCACTATGAGTGATACCCTCGGACTAAAGGAGGGCGTCTCGATGGCACTCGGCGGTATGATCGGGGGCGGCATCTACGCCGTCCTCGGTGTGGTGGCGGGGATAACGATGTCTGCCATCTGGGTTGCATTTCTGGTCGCCGGTGTCGTCGCCATGTGTGCGGGCTACTCGTACAATAAACTCAACAGCCTCACAGACAACCAGGGCGGCTCTGTGACGTTCGTCCAGTGTTATCTCGGTAACTCCACCGTGGCCGGGATCGTCGGCTGGACGCTTCTGTTCGGCTACATCGGCTCCATGGCGATGTACGCGTTCGCCTTCGGCGAGTTCACGGCCGCGTTCGACATCGTCCCGACGAGCGTAGCCGGCGTCCCGATCCGACCGCTCGTCTCTGTCGTGGCAGTTACCGGCTTCGTCGGTTTGAACCTGCTCGGGGCACAGACTACTGGCGCCGCGGAGAACATCCTCGTCGCGCTGAAGGTCGGCATCCTCGTCGTGTTCGGTCTCCTCGGATTGGTGTATGCATTCGGCTTCAGCGGAGCGCCGTTCGCGTACGGTGTCAGCCAGATCGGCGGCTTCGGACCCATAATGGCGGCTGCCATCTCGTTCGTCGCCTTCCAGGGGTGGCAACTCCTGTACTACGATCAGGAAAGCGTCGAGAATCCCGTCGAGACCATCCGAAAAGCGGTCTACATCTCGATCCCAGTCGCCGTTGCGATCTACATCCTCGTGGGAATGGTGACGGTGAACCTCGTTCCGCAGGCGTTAGAGTCCCATCCACACGTCGCGCTGAAGGACGCCGCGTCGATGATGATGGAACCGTACGGACTGGCGCGCGTCGGGGCGGTCCTCCTCGCGCTGTCGGCGCTGTTCTCGACGGGGAGTGCGATCAACGCCACTCTCTTCTCGTCGGCACACTTCGCAAAGGGGATGCTCAGCGACGATCTGCTGCCGGATCAGATCGGGAACTCAAGCGCTGACGGCATCCCGGAACGGACGGTGCTTGTCCTTGGGGCTATCACCGCGGCGTTCACGTGGTACGGGAGTCTTGGGGCCATCACGTCGTTTGCTTCGCTGTCGTTCATCCTCATCTTCGGTTCGATGAGCTATCTCGCGTTCCGACAGCGCGATCATGACGAGGTGAATGCAGTTATCCCCGCTGTCGGCACTGCCGGCGCGCTAGCGTTCTTCCCGTTGATGCTGTACAATCTCTATACTCGCGAGCCGAACACGTTCTATATGGTGCTCGGCATCGCCGCTGTCGTGCTCGCAGTCGAGCTCCTCTATTTCGAGCGTGACCTACTCGAGGAGGAAATCACCGAGTTCGATGTTGGAACTGCCGCTGATGGTGACTGATTTGGACCTCCAGTATCTCTCCACAGTATTCGTAGAAACGGAAAACCCAGTTGTCGGTCAGTGACTTAACGACATTACTATTCTGCATAAGACGATACGAGGTCACCCAACACCGGACTTACGTCGTTTGAGACACAGACACTAGGTATGGTTCTTGACTCTGGAGTCAAGACCCCCGGTTCGCTGCACACCAGTCTCACTACCGCAATCGAACGGGCACTCTCATTGGAGGCTTGGGTATCTAGTTCCCGCGAACACGTCGCCTCAGAGTCGTTCATTTGTCGCCACACGCAGTTTGACTCGGTGGATGAATTCTGCGGGGCCAGTCCGTCCTGCGAGGATACTATTGGGGGCGTCGAACGACTCTCAACGGACGAACGTAACGCGTTCATCGCGCGGACAACTGATTTCGAGACGTGGGCAGCAATGAAGGACAGTGCAGCTCTCGAAGACTTGGTCACGCTTCAGAACGTCTAATTACCCCAGCCCCGGGAGTGCAGCGAGCACGTGGTAGAGCGCAAAGCTGATCGCGCCCCCACCGACCATTGAGGCAATCCATGCGGCGACCGTATACCCCGTCTTCGTAGCGGAGACTCCGTCCGAGTTCGACGACCCGCCGACCAGTCCGGCCCCGACGATACTGGAGATCATCACCTTGTTGAACGAGATGGGATACCCGAGCGCGATTGCGGCTTGCGCGACGAGAAATGCGGGAATGAACGCAGCAATTGATCGCTTCGGCCCGAGCGACGCGTACTCCCGAGCCACAGCCTGAATGAGGCGTGGTGACCGGAACCAGCCACCGAGGAGAATGCCGAGTCCTCCGAGCCCGAGCAGGTACAGTGAGGGCAGGCCGAGCGACGATTCGAACACGGATTCCAGCGGTCCGGTGGCGAGGCCAACCTGCGACCCGCCGCTTGTGAACACGACGACGAGGGCAAGTGCGACCAGCATCCGGTTGATTCCGGTCGTGACGTCACGCCGGAGTTGCCAATAGACGACCGCGAGCGTTAGTAGACTGATTGCACTCCCAACTAATACGATTCCAGCCTCACCGATGCCCGTCGATGTGAGGTTGAATTGACGGGTGAGGACGCCCGCGATCGACCCTTGCTTGCTCTGCGGGGCCGGGAGAAACGATAGCTGGATGTTGGCGAGTGTGTAGCCGACGCCGCCGGCAAGGAGTGGAATACTAAGCGTATCGGAGATGGTATCGTCCAGTAACAGCCACGCGAGACCGTACGCGAGGACGCCCTCGACGACCGGAATCGCGAACCAGAACCCCAAAATCTTGGCGTACGTCACGACCGCAAAACCGCCACCGAGAGCGACACCCGCGCCGATCGCTGCACCAGTCACCGTGAACGCAGAGGGGATGGGGTAGCCGCGGGAGTTGCCGATGGTGATGAGCGTGGCTGCCGTGAGAAGCGTCGCAGTGGCGGCCAGCGGGGTAATCGTCACGCCGGTCACCAGCCCGTGGCCGATCGTCTCCGAGATGCTGCCACCCTGTGCGACAGCTCCGAGGGCGGCAACGACCCCGACCACCAGCGCTCCGCGCAAGGTGGATAGCGCGTTCGCCCCGACGGCTGGCGCGATCGGGGCGGAGTTACTGTTTGCTCCGACCGTGAATGACATGAACAGCGATGCAACGAGCGCGACAGCGACGATCCCAATAAGTGAAGACATAGATGTCTGGGTGTAGGCGGTATTGCGACTCGGCGATAGGGTTTCGATACCTCACTTCCGAACAAACGCGTATCACTCTGTTGGTAGCGTTCGTTTCTGTAACTTGGATTATCAGCGGCGAATCAACCTGACCCTCATCGTCCTCCCACCTACGCTCGATAACTCACTCAATTCTGTCATTTCACGATACGTTACTGTTTCAGGGTGGTCGACTGCTCAGCGCTTGCGTTCGGTGAACTGCATCCCTTCGAATCAGTTCAGTCAATCGGGAGTCACTTCATTTAGCCGAGCGTATCTCACGGTGTTATGAATCGAGATTTCGTCCGAAATCTCATTGTCGAGGAGTCGTTCGCGTACGGGTTTACGATTGCGTTCTGGGGATCGGGCCTGCTCCTCATCAACGAGTTTGGCTTGCTCCACACGCTCGGCATCGTCGAGTATGCGAGCGGTGCAATCACCGGTTTCGGGGTTCTCGCAGTAGCCACGTTCGGTGGCGCCGTGGATACTGTCGATATGGATGAATCGCCATCGTATTTCATTCTCGCTGGCATCCACTACCTCTCGGGGCTTGTTCCAATCGCCGTTACACATGGACTCATCGCACTTGCGTTCGGCAAGGCAGTGACGCTCTTTTTGACAGGTATGACGGTTTCGATCTGTTACAACGTTTTCGCTACGTTCGAAGAAGTCCTCTCGGAAATGGCGTGGCGGGCTGAACAAACGGTCTTAGATGAATGGAAATGACCGTACGACTCGGTGGGCCTATTCGTTCAGTATTGGGCCTGCTGGGAAACGAAATAGTTGATAAAAACCTAGTTCAAACAGTCGGTATCGGCATGCCAGTCGAACAGTTAGAGTTGTTCCTTGATAACCCGGCGATGCATGAGGCCTTATCGGTGGTATTCGAACGGAGTGATGGGGGAAGTGAGGAACTGCAGTGGGACGACGTCAGGGATGCGTTGTCAACCAATCAATGGGGTCGACTGATCGAAAGCGGAGTGCTTGTGAGTGGAGGCACTGGATTTACGCTTGCGAACCCCGAGCGTGTCCGACAGACGCTGGAAGAGCAGGGAGACGTCTCTACCGAGACAACGGGCGGAAATGAGATCGAGTCCGAGTCCTGGGCCTGGTATGACAAGGCAGCTGGAATAACTGCCCTCGCGTTGTTTGCTGGGTACTGGAATCAAGGCATCCGTGATGTAATCGCGTCTTTCGACAATATCCTTCTTGCGCCAATCACCGACGCACTTCCATTTTATGCGGTCATCATCGTCCTTGCAGTCGTCACCGGGCTGTATTCGACCGTCCTGCAGGCACGACTCATGGATCACGAGAAAATGCAGGCGTATCAGGACCGGATGACCGAACTGAAAGAGCGAAAAGAGGCGGCCAAAGAACGCGGTGACGACGAAGCGCTGGACCGGATACAGGAGGAACAGATGGAGGCAGCCGGCGATCAGCTTGGGATGTTCAAACTGCAGTTCCGGCCGATGGTCTGGATCATGTTGTTGACGATCCCCGTCTTCCTCTGGCTTCGCTGGAAGGTTCGTGGCGGCCACCTCGGTGTCGGCGAGACCGGGCTGATCGTTCCCCTTGCCGGCGCCGTCTCGTGGCAGGAACCACTTCTCGGACCGATGTCGACGTGGATCGTCTGGTATTTCGTCTGTTCGATGGCGTCACGGCAGATCATTCAGAAGACGTTCAATATCCAGACCTCTTCCACCTCGTCCTCGTAACACCGTCCAACAGATTGGTCTAGCGTTGAGTAGCCCCGAATTGGATCTCTCTGTGCTTTACTCATTCGAGAGATCTGTTCAGATTTACCAGTTCGCGGGAGAGACGCTTGTGTTCTAGAGCTATTGTCCCCAGAACTATTGCCGTGTCGTGATACCAACGTGCCTCGATTCAATCGGCCGTCGAGTTTCCTCGCCCGAACTCCCGTTCGATGAAAGAATCACTCAGCCGAGTCAGCGAATTCGCGCTTGACCTTCGCGAAGCTGTTCGCGGCTTTGTCCGTCGCCATAAGATATGCGAAGGCGAGAACGACACACCCAATCACAGCGGCCCAAACCGCGATTACGGTCCTGCCAGTCTGTGCTGACGTGAGTGCGAACTGTTCGATGTACAGTCCCGCCACGGACAGACCTGCTGAGCCGAGGCCGAACACGATAAGTTCGAGTAGTTCTGGGAGGACCTCTAGCACTGAGCTCATGATTGATTTTGAATCCGGAATCAGTGGGCTTCACTTTTTCCAAACAGAAATCTACTTGTCGCTGAGCAAGTGACCTACGGATATGCATGGACGATACGGTAATCTCGACTACTCACGCCTCACGAAGCTGAGCTTCTTATTTGGTGTCGGGATGTTCGTTGTAGGTGAACTCGGCGAGTTCGGGATTGAAAAAGCCGGGATGTCTGTCCCGGCTTGGGAACACAGTCTGTTGATGACGATGGCGGCAATCGGCGTCCTCGTCGCGCTTCTCTCGCCGTTTGTGTTCGGTATCGTCCTCCCCCTGACGGAGTAGACAGCCCGACGTGATCACCAGGCTGCTCCCGTCCAACGTTCCCTCTGACAGCGAGTTACACCTGCTCGTTTGCGGGTCGTGGCTCGCTGTCGAAGGCATTGACGAGTTGCTCCGGGAGCGTTTCCGGCGAGAACACCGAGACGAGATCTCCCGGCGTGATCTGGGTATCACCATTCGGTGTTATGTGGGTGCCATCTCGCTCGATCCCCACGACAAGAATCTCATCCGGTAGCAGACCCTCCTGATTGGCAGCTTTGAGCGTCAGTCCGGCGATGTCTGCAGTCTCCGAGACGGTGAACTCCACGACTTCTCCACCACCCACGACGGTCTGGAAGTCTGTCACTGCCGACGGCGCCCGATCCTCTTCGGGAGCGAACTCGTGGTACGGTTGGAACGTTTCATCGAGGACGATGTCCTCCCGTTCGATCGTCACCCCCGCTGCCGAGAGTTGCTGGGCGATGCGGTTGATGTCGGTCGTGTCCTCACCGACGGCGGTGATTACGAGGTTTTCCTGTCCGGCGAGGAGTTCCCGGACGTGAATCACCCCCGGGGTCGACAGCGCCTCGTTAGCGAGCGCTGAGCGCTTGCTGACGGGAGCCGTACAGGTGAACTGTGTCGTGACCTTGCCGTTGGAGTTCTCGTAATCGATGTCGGCATGATAGCCCCGAATGATTCCGTGTTCTTCCAACCGATTGATCCGGTTGCGTACCGTCGCCGGGGTGACATCCACCTCTTCGGCGATCATCGGAGCGGACGTGTCTCTCGCATTCATTCCGAGGTAGTAGAGGATCCGCCGATCAATCTCGTCGGGGCGGTAGGTCATGGTTCTAGCTACTGGCTATCCGGGCAAAGACGTTGTGCCCTCCACGCGACACCGATGGTTGTCGAGAGCGATTGCGAACACACTCTCTAATCATATTCAGAATACTGATTCAATAATATAAGCCACCACTTTTTTGCGCTACGAAAATAGACTGGGTGGTATGACATCGAATGGTAGCCGCTCCCCGTTCGAACGGCTCAAAGAGCATTACGACCACGAGGAGTTAGTCTGCCGAGAGTGTGGATTCGAAGACGAAGGCGGCGAGTGGGATGCTGAGGCCGACGGCGCCGACATCGTGTACACTCACACCTGCCCTAGATGCGGTGCGGAACGGGAACACACGTTAGGGCTTTCGGACCGCGAAACTGCACAGGAGCACGTGCAAGACCAACGGTGAAACCCCGTCAGTTTCGTTTGAGCGGGACCCTCTTTTTCAACGATCAGCTCTCCTCGTGTGACTCTCCCAGATAGCTCCAGTGGGTTTCTTCGGATCCGTCAGGCCGTGCTTCAAGCGTAACCAGATACGTCTCAACGATTCCCTCCTGTTCGAGTTCGGCAACGATTCTGCCGGCCTCGGCGTCCCGGAATTCGAACGCTGTAACGTCCTCTCGTTGTTCGAGGTCCGCTCGAACGAGTTCTTCGAGCTTTTGGCTCCGCTCCGACTCATCTTCGCCCGTCATCGAATCCGCCTCCGTTTGATTCGATCTCGGGCTTCCGTCTCGTCTAAACGGCACTGTCTGGCACAGTGAAGATGCTCAGTCGTCGGGCGTCCGGATCGTATGCTGTCTGTCACGGACCGCTTCCATCGCTGACAGCGTCGCTGGCCGTGTGCCGGACTCTGGGCGAGTCGCTGCTGTGTCGTACCATCTATTGGGTGTTTTCGGGACATTTCCTGTGTCGATGTGGTTAGTCGCCCTCAATCGAGGATCCGTCAGCGGATGCCTCTGTACGCTGGCGACCAGTCAGCGAGCGGTAGATGGGGTAGAGATAATCCTCGATCGGCCCCTGGACGCCGCGAGCGCCGGCATAGACGATGACGGGGACACCGGCCCCATCTGCGAGGTCGATGACACGGTCGGGCGTACTCCCGAATACCCAGCGTCTGAGTCTGCGGGTCCGGGTCGCACCGATAACGAGGATGCCCCCGTTCGAAGCAGCCGTCTCGACCAATCCCTCTGCCACGGTCGGTGCCTGTACGTTGTGGAGCTGTACTTCGGGTGCGTCGGAGAGTCCAGCAACGGTCGCGTCTGCGGACTCCGCACGGCCGCCGCCACCGTTGGGATCGACACTAATGACGTGGAGTTCTGCGCCGTTCCGCCCGAGTTGTTCGACCACCGGCAGCAACGCCTTGTGGTGGGGTCCGCCACCTGCGCCGACGTTGATGACCGAGGTGTCCGTCTCGTCGGTGAATCCGCGAACGAACATCACGCCACAGGGTGCTTTGTATTCGATGGTCTCGGCGACGTCGGTGTGCTCCTCGGGATATCCCATGAGGATCTGATCGACGTCACCCTCTCGGGCGGTCTGCAGGATGTCGAAGGCGACGTCCTGACAGATGTGCCCCTCGACGGTGTAGTCGGCGTCGAGCTGCTGTTCCGACAGTAGTTCCTGGATTCGGGTGACGCGCCCTTCCGCGGTCTCACGCACTGCTTCCGACGGCGTCTGTTCCGGAATCTGTGTGACGTTCAGCACACGGATGTGGGGATTGTCGTGTTGTAGCTTCCCCAGGGTATCGGCGAGCTTGATGTAGCGCGCGGCCCTGTCTGGTCGAGCGACCGCGACAAGCACCTGATACCGGTCGCCATCAGTCTCCTCGGTATCGCTACCACCACCTGTTCCCTCGGTAGTAGCTGGTTGTGGTTCGACAACCCGTTCGAATAGGTCGTCGACAGCCGGCGCGCCGCCCCACGCCAAATACGCTACCAGCAACACACCGACAAGGAAGACACCGACCAGGACACCCTTCAGTGGAAGGTTGTAGATCAGGGCGAGGTTCGCGAGGATGCCCACCACCGGCACAACAGGCACCCCGGGAACCCGGAACCCGCGCTTAATGTCCGGGTACCGCCGGCGCGAATAGATGAGTGCGAGGTTGACGACCGAGAGCGGCAACAGGAGGTTCAGTGTCGCGAACCCGGTCAGTGTCGTCAGTCCCAGCTCAGTGAGCGTTAGTGAGCCGACCACGGGGGCTGGAACGGTGACCTGGAACGGGAGTACACCCCCTTCTGCCGGGAACAGCATGATGAACGTGACGATCAGGAGGATGATGGTGCCCGTCGCAGTGGCGACACTCCAGAACGGGGTGTTGTACTGCGGATGAATCCGCGAGAACGGCCGAGGGGCCTGTCCCTGACGGCCCATCAGCGAACCGATGCCGCTGGCAGCGAGAATCGACGCGTTCGAGGCGCTGACCATACTGAAGATGGCGCCGGCGACGATGAGCGACCGCCCGATGGGCCCGAGGAAGCCGGCAGCGACTCGTCCCATGGCAGTTTCGCCCTCGCGGGCGATGACCTCCGCGGGCACCGGCGAGTTGACCATCGCGATGATCACCAGCGCATACAGTACGGTGACGGTGATGATCGAGGCGGCGATGGCTCGCGGGACGGTCCGCTTTGGTTCGATGATCTCGCCGGCGCTGGCGGCGATTGCGGAGAAGCCAAAGAAGGTGATGAACGCTAGCGCGGCGATGGTGACGATGCCGACCAGGTCCGTCGAGAAGTTCGCCGCGAAGGTTCCGACCGCCGTCGAAGGCCCTCGGAACGACAAGGCGCCGCCGATGAACGCAAACAGCACCGCCACCTTCGCACCGGTCACCAGCAGCTGGAAGGTCCCGCTTTCCTCAGTTCCCTGGGCGTTTAGTGTGCCCAGCAGGAGCGCAGCGAGCACCCCTGTTGTCCCGTGGGGCAAGGCATGGAGCGGCTCGGGGAGTACGAACCGGAAGAACCACTCGTCCATCGTCGCGAGATAGAACGCTGTCGTGCCGGTGTATCCGAGGAACAGCATCGCGCCGATGGCGTAGACGAGTGTGTCGTTCTCGAACGTGCGCGAGGAAAACAGGTAGCCACCACCGTTCTCGGAGTAAATCGAGGCGAACTCGGAGTAGCCGGCGGCGGTGATGCTGGCGACGATAGCTGCGATGACGAACGCGATGACGGCACTGGAGCCGATCGCCGCGACAGCAGTCCCGGAGAGAGAGAAGATGCCAGCGGCGATCATCGTTCCTAAGCCGATAGCGAACGCGATTTTGAAGTCCAGCGTTCGAGTGTGCTCGACCATTAGTAGTAATCAGCGTTAGTCACGTCTGCGAGGGTGGATCCCGTTTACATCTCTCCCGTCGACGTTGAGGTCACCTTCACGTATCGATTGTCCGTCAACTGGGGCACCAATTCCAGGTTCCATCTACCGCAATCTCTGTGGCCGACGGTTTGGGATCTCACCCTTCGAAGCGGTTGACATCCGCTTGCTGACTCCGGTCGTGTTACCTGTCGATGGCGGTCACTTGTACTAAACTGCGGTTCTGTCCTTATCCCGGTGAGCATTGATGTGCGGGACTTGGAATCTCGAATACAAAATTCCCTTTGGTGCGTGTTATTCATAGCTCCGCTAAGTGGCTCTCGATATTACTGAATCAAAAATAG
The DNA here is from genome assembly GCF_031624635.1 of Halogeometricum sp. S3BR5-2. NCBI lineage: Archaea > Methanobacteriati > Methanobacteriota > Halobacteria > Halobacteriales > Haloferacaceae > Halogeometricum > Halogeometricum luteum. The sequence continues at coordinate 16,524 of NZ_JAMQOQ010000008.1, forward strand.
ATGGTGGTTTCGGACAGAGGAGTACATCGTCCATATAAGCGACGGGCTTCGTGAATCGCCTCGGGGGAACGCCCCGAGGCACTCGGCCTGCCCCGCCTAGTAACTCGCGCCGGCGACGTGGCGCGGGACCGATTCGATATGGACGCGCTCTGCGAACCGCAAACCGAGCGGCGCCGTAACCGGCTGGCCTTCCCGATGGATGGGACACGAGCACCCCTCGGGGGTGGGCGTATACTGAAAGCCGGTACTCCGTATTTGGTCGAGAGAGTGAGTTCCGGTCACGAGTCGGTGTCGTCGGTGCGCTCCTGTCGGTCGTTGTACCGCTCCAGTTCACGCCCGATTTTCTCGAGTGCCTCGACACCACGTTCGAGGAGCTGATGGGTGGCTCGCGCCAGTCGAAGCGTCTCCATCAGTACTCCCCTTCCGGGGATTCGATGAGGTTGTTGCTCTCTTCAGCGAGTTCCCGGATTACCCGTTCTAGGTCAGCATCCTCGGCAACCGTCAGATGTGCGAGCGGGGCAGGATATGCCCGGTCGCCCTGGCTACAGAGCACGACCAGCCACTCCTCGCTTCCATCCCCGAGTACGATGTAGTGGTCGCGATCAGCGCGCTGGAAGACCCGCCGGTCCGGGCGAGAGACGGCTCGCCAGTTCCCGGGGAGCGACGGTGACGGCCGTCCGCCGTCCGCGAGCGCGACGACGTCGTCGGTAAGGGTCGCCATCGCGGCGTCGATCTCCTCGCCAGTGAGGTGCCAGCACGCCGCGGCACCGTCGCACTCCAGCTGTGAGACCACCTGATTCCGGAACGCGATGTAGTGCTCACGGGCGAACTGTTCATCGTCGTAGTAGTCGAGCAGGAGTGCGCACGCGAGCTGGGCGGGCCCACTGCCTCGATACCCGATCTCGAAGCCACTCGGACTGTGGTTGACGAGATCGAGACTGCGGTCGGGCGTGAGCTCTGTGCCTTCAGGACGGCGAGTGACAACGAGCTCTCCTCGTTGACGTCGGCCGACGTACGCCGTCGTCATTTGAATCGCCCCCGTTCGTCCCGCTCGCGATCGGACACGTCCCACTCGTGGTCTGTTGGTTTAATCTCGGACCCGAAGCCGTGTCGTTCGGCGTGTTCGGTGCGACTGAGGAGTTCGAGGTTTTCTGGTCTGTTGTCCCACCTGACACCATTCTTATGATGAACGTGCTTGTCAGCGACGGCGTCGAATCCGCGCTCTGCCACCATTACGAGTCGGTGGATACCGACCGAGTCTGTCGTCCCACGATAGTTTGTGGCACAGATGACGTAGCCACGGTCGGTGAACACGGCGGGATGCCGTCGACGGTTCGGGGCCGCCTCACGTGCGTCTCGACGAGGAATGTCGAACTTCTGCATCCACTTATGAACCGTCGGTTGCGTACAGTCGAGCTTATCTGCGATCTCGTTCGTACTCAGCTCCTGTTCCCAGTAGAGTTCGTAGAGGAGCGATTCGTCTCGCCAGGGGTACTCTGAATCGGTCATGGCTCGGTAACGGGGAGTGGTTTCCCCCGCGCCCCTCTCGGGGGCAATAAACACTACCGAGCGGATTCGTACTTGAATCTCAGATCCAGTTCGTCACCGACCCGAGCAGGTCTGCAGACAGCGTGAGTTACGGTGGGAGGTGACGGTCGTAGATATTCCGCCGATGCCCGACCGCTTCGACGATGAGGACATCCTCGTCTCGGTCCCACGTGATGATCGCACGGTAGTCACCGGCACGAAGCTTGTAGTACGTGTAGCCGGTGAGCTTTTCGAGTCGGTGGGAGGTCCAGTCTTTCGCCTCGTCGAGTTTCTTCACCAACCGCTCTTGCGCTTCCGATTCGAGCCCCTCCAGCAAATCGAGTGCTTTCGGTGTCCACTCGACCTCAGTCATCGATGCCCAGCCGGTCCTTCACGTCGTCCTGCGATACCGTCTCGCCCTGCTCCCGCTGCTTGCGGCTCTCGGCCAGATGCGCCAGCGCTTCCTCGGACAGCTGCGTTGGCGGATTGACGGCGTCTCGAAGCGCGTCGCGGATGAACTCGGATTTGTTCGCGTAGCCACGCTCCTCCCAGACGTCGTCGACCTGTGCCAGCAGCGACTGGGGCACCCGGACGTTGATTTTCTCCATTTCACCGTCGCCGCCGGCGTCGCTGTCAGTGCTCATATACTGTGATACGCTCGTATCACGTAAGTACCTTCGGTCCGATACGCAGACTGTGGTTGACGAGGTCCAGACTGCGCTCGAGGGAGAGTCGCCGATGCTCCGAGAGGTTCAGGACGACGGCTTGGCCGTCGACGCGGAAGCCGACGTATTCGACTGCGTCTCGGTGAGACTGACCTGGCGATGCGACTGGAACCGATTCCGAACTGGCCATAGGTACATTCCCGTTCATTCGTTGCTCGTGGGCGGTTCGGTGACCCCCGCACCCCTCTCGGGGGCAATAAACACCACCAGTCCAGAATTGTCCTTGAGTTACAACGGATCAGCTGATTTGCTCTACGAGGGTGGGGTTGCTCAGACCATCTCCTGTCGGAGTAATCCCTGTAAACACGGGAGTCCCGAACGTTAACTACCGGGGAAGCATACGTCTATGTATGACAATTACGACTGAGTTTTCCCTCAGTTCACCGTCTCTCCCGCTGGTCAGTATCACTGAGAGACTCCCACCGGACCAAATTGAGTGCGTCCATGGGCTCTGTTTCGAACAGGACGCCCGGATGTTCATCGTCAAAATCGATTCCGATGTCAACGTTTCAGAAGCCGACTTGGAATCGCTGGACGAAGTCCAAGAGGCGACAACGATCGGCTACGCGGGCGAGCAAACCGTCCACAACCTTACGATAGACCTCGCCGACGCGATCTCGGAAGTATTCAGTGGGGGCAGTTCCGTAGCGGCCAAACTCGAGCCGACCGTCGTCACACCGGACGGATGGTACGAAAGGAAAGTGTACAAGGACCGTGATGCGTTCATGGAGTCCCGGACCCGCTGTGAGAACTACGGGATCTCGCTCGACCTCATCTCGATGACCTCCACTTCCGCTGCATCGGACGATGCTATCCCGTTTGGGTTGACTGAACGGCAATACGAGGCGCTGACACTCGCGCTCTCTCGTGGCTACTACGAGAGCCCACGACAGACCTCGACTGAGGAGCTCGCTACGGAACTCGGCATCTCACAACCCTCGCTCTCGAGACTCCTCAGGCGGGGTGAGCGTCAGCTACTCTCTTCGGCACTCCAAACACAGGAGCACTTAAACACGGTTTCCAATTAGCACCGTCGCTATCTGGCCGTAGTCCCTCTGATTTTGTAGACAGAGACCTACTATGAAGACAGTTGAACTCAACAACGGTGTAGAGATGCCGATTCTCGGATTCGGCACGTATCAAATCGAGGACCTCGACGAGTGCGAACGAAGTGTTTCGGAAGCCCTCGAAACAGGGTATCGACTCATCGATACTGCGGCGTCGTATGAGAACGAGGAGGCGGTCGGGCGGGCAATCGAGAAGAGCGACGTGCCGCGAGACGAGGTGTTCGTGACGTCGAAGCTCTGGGTGCAGGACACTGGCTACGAAGCCACCTTGGACGCGTTCGAGCGGTCGCTGGACCGACTGGGCCTCGACTACCTCGACCTGTTTCTGATTCATCAGCCCTACGGCGACGTCCACTGTTCGTGGCAGGCTATGGAAGACCTCTACGAGGACGGCAAGATCAGGGCGATCGGGGTCAGCAACTTCCATCCCGACCGCGTGATGGACCTTATGGTCCACAACGATGTCGTCCCGGCCGTCAATCAGATTGAGACGCATCCCTTCTACCAGCGAACCGAGGATGCAGCATTCCTTGAGGAACACGGCATCCAACACGAGTCGTGGGGGCCGTTCGCCGAAGGCCAGAACAACATCTTCGAGCACGACGTGCTGACCACGATTGGAGACCGCTACGACAAATCCGCTGCACAGGTGGTGCTTCGATGGCTTATTCAGCGCGAGATTGTCGCCATTCCGAAGTCGGTCCACGCCGACCGGATCGCCGAGAACTTCGAGGTCTTTGACTTCGAACTCACCGACGAGGAAATGGAGACGATCGCCGAACTAAACCAGGGCGAAAGCCAGTTCTTCGACCACCGAGATCCGGAGATGGTGAAGTGGCTGGGGGAAGCTGAGCGCGAGACCTAAGTCTCAATTACAGAGCGATCCCCTTCGGCCAGCACTCAACGTGACTGCGCATCGGTCATAAGTACTTAAACGCGGTATTCCGTTAGCATCACGCCAAAGCGATTCACGTCCTTTGTTCAAACTGAGCACGACGATGGAATACACGACTCTTGGTTCGACCGGAATGGAAGTCAGCCGCATCTGTCTCGGCGGAATGAGTTTCGGCGTAAGCGACTACCACGACTGGACGCTCGACGAGGAGGGCTCGCGAGAGATCATCGAACGCGCGATTGACCTCGGTATCAACTTCTTCGACACGGCCAACGCGTACTCGAACGGGGAGTCCGAGGAGATCATCGGGGACGTTCTCGGAGAGTACGACCGCGACGAACACGTCGTCGCCACGAAATGCTACTTCCCCACGAACCTCTTCTCCGATGCAGACGAACCACACCCGAACGCGTCGGGACTCTCCCGGAAGACTGTCGAACAGGAACTGGAGAATTCGCTAGACCGACTGGGGATGGATACCGTTGACCTCTACCAGATCCACCGGTGGGACTACGAGACACCCATCGAGCAAACGCTGCGTGCCCTTGATGACGCAGTTCGACGCGGGAAGGTTCGATACATCGGCGCGTCGTCGATGTGGACCCACCAGTTCGCCGAGGCACTGTACACCAGCGAGCACCTGGATCTCGAACAGTTCGTGACGATGCAGGACCACTACAACCTCGTCTACCGCGAGGGTGAACGGGAGATGTTCCCCTTCTGCGAGAAAGAAGACATCGGCGTCATTCCGTGGAGTCCATTGGCCCAAGGATATCTCACCCGTCCCCACGAGGAGATGACGGCGACGACTCGCGGTGAAGAGCTCACCGAGACGCACGAGGAGTACCGGATGGGGGGCGGGCCAGCCGTAAACGAGCGAGTTGAGGAACTCGCTGCGGAGAAGGGGGTGACGATGGCACAGCTCTCGCTGGCGTGGTTACTCCACCAGGATGTCGTTGATGCGCCGATCATCGGCACCACCAGCGTCGAACATCTCGAACAAGCCGTCGAAGCACTCGATATCGACCTGACGGATTCAGAGCTAGAGTACTTGGAAGAACCGTACGAGCCCCTGCCGATTACTGGCGCTCCTGTCCCTGGGTCGGAAGCCAACTAGCGCCTCAGTAATCTGAGGACTCAGTCACTCCACAATGAGAGAGAATACCCTAAGCACTTCGAACGATTCAGAGATCGATAGAACGAGTCGGCGTAAACTGCTAGGGGCAGCTGCAGTGGCAGGAGGGGGCTTCCTTGCGGGATGTATACACCAGAGCGGGTCCGAGACGGAAGAGCAGAATACCCCCTCCCAAACTGCGGATGAGGACAGCGTACTGATCGTGTTTTTCTCTCGTACGGAAAACACCCAAGCTGTCGCTGAAATCATTCAGCAAGAAGTGGGTGGAGAGCTGTTCGAAGTGTTGCCGGCAGACCCGTACCCCGTCGATTACGACACGCTCGTCTCACAGGTAGACCAAGAAAACGAAGAGGGCTACACCCCACCTCTCCAATGTAACGTGGAGAATATCGAGGCGTATGACACCGTATTTTTCGGTGCCCCGACGTGGGATATGCAGTTGCCACCGCCGATGAAGACCCTTCTGAGTGAACACGATTTGGGCGGGAAGACTGTGGTCCCCTTCAATACGAATGGTGGGTATGGCGTCGGGAGTAGCTTTCAAACGATCGAAGACCGCTGTCCAGATGCCGACGTACGGGAGGGCTTCTCCACGAGGGGTGGAATGGAGAGAGATGGTGTGTACCTGGCAATCAAGGAGGATCGGCGGGAGGAAGTCAGGGCAGAAGTGACTGACTGGTTGCGAAGGATCCAGATGTAACCTCAGCCCTGTCAGCGACGCGGCCGCACCCCTCTCGGGGGTTCTACAAACAGAGCTGGAAACGCCCTCACCGTCCCTACTGGCTAGCTGCGGGGAACTCGAACCCGCCGGTGTCGGTCTGTGACTCCTCCGAGTCGGTAGTTTCTGATTGGACTGCCTGGCGGGCGTCTTCCAGTTCCTCGCGGCGGTCGTCGACGCTCTGGTGGATGCTAATGTCGTGCTGCTCGCAGAGCGCTCGCTCGACCGCGAAGGTCATCTCGTCGAAATCGACTGCCGTGATGTCGACGTCTTCCGGTGAGGGCGTCTCATCAGCGACGTCGATGTCTCGCGACCAGGTATCGGCCGAAATGTCGCTGGTCGGGAGCCGCCACTCGTCACCCTCGAGCTCTTCACGCAGGTACTGCGCGAACTCCTTGTAGTGGTCGAGCGCGATGTTCTTCGTCGCTGAATCGGCCAGCAGCGCGATCGCGAGCTGATCGATGCGGGCCTCGTCAGCCTGTGGTCCCCAGTCGAACCCGCCAGGGGCGCGGCGTAGGACGTGGAGGTGCTTGTCCAGCACGTCGCCATCGGGCGTGTACACCAGCTGTCCACCCATACAGCGTTCACCGCGGTACGCTCGGCCGCCGGTCATCGGAACCCACCCTCCCAGTGACCCATGCCTCGTGGTCGTTCTAGGGGCTGACGGGGACGGGAGTCCAACGGTCGACGGGCGGTGTCTGGACCACGTCCGGCTTCTTGATTGCTCGCACTCGCGGTCCCGGTTGGTCGGGACCCGACGTACATTGGCTTTCGCGCTTGGCTCCGCTCCGTGACGACCTCCTGATGGAGCAGCGTACAGAGCTCCATGACGCTCTCGGCGAGCGCGAATGCTGCCTCTCGGGACCGGAGGTCGTGCTGGCTGAAGAGGATCGTCCCATCGGCTCGATCGACCCGGACCAGCCAGTCCGAGGATTGCTGGACGTGGCAGAGGACGGATTTCGAGAACTCGTAGGCGAACACGAAATGGTCGTCGTCTGTTCGTCGATACAACCACCAGTTGTCGGGGGCGCTCTCGCTGTTGCTCTCAGAACTCATCGGTTACCCGGGACGGATGTGTCGTCCCGCACCCCTTGCGGGACGAACAACAACAACGCTCATGTCGTTGCGACTTCGTCGCCACTGTCGGCAACGTATATAGTCATAGCAAGATACTGTCCAATTACATTCGGATGGCTGTACTGGACGACCTCTCTGGATTCGAGTTCGAGGACTTGATGGAGGACGTCTTCCGGAACTTCGGCTACGAAAACGTCCGCCAGGCCGAGCGGACGGCCGACGAGGGGCGCGACGTCATCATGGAGGAGGTCGTCGACGGCACGCGACGGGCGATCATCGTCGAGTGTAAGCACACCGGGACGGTCGGCCGGCCGGTCGTCCAGAAGCTGCACTCGGCCATCGCGACGTTCGACTTCGACGGCCCGAAGCGAGGGATGGTCGCCACCACAGGTCGATTTACGAACCCTGCCGAGGAGTACGCTGACCGGCTCCAGCGGAACGACGATCCCTATCCCATCGAGCTGATCGACGGCGAGGACCTTCGGGAGATCGCCGACGAAATCGGTCTCGATCTCTACAACGGGCGCATCGAGATCCTCTGTGACGAGACGCTCCGACCGTACGATCCGGCGGCGGATGTCGACGCACCTGTCCAGGAGGCGTTCCGCGACATCGAGAACATCGAGGCCGCGGATCTACCGGTGCCGCACTCGCAAGTGACGTTCCGACCAGTGGTTGCGATCACCGCCGACACGAACGCTGTCTTCGAGACCTCAGTCGGTGTCATCCACCGGATCAACGACCGCACACAGTTCGTTGTCCACGCTGAGCGCGGCCATCCGAAGGTGGCCGACGACGAAGTCGCGACGCTGGTCACCGAGAACTTCCACGCGACGGTCCCCCTCGATACCGGGCAGTTTACCGAGGTATTCGCCGACGTCGATGAGCGCCGGTTCGGCCAGACCCAAACGGAGTACAAGGAGTGGGCTGTTGACCGCCTCCAGGATTACCACACGACGACGGTGACCTACACCGGCGACAATAACGTCACGTACAACAAGACGTGTGAGCCGAATCTCTCGGACATCTCAGTGCAATCGATTGAGCCGGTGTATCTACCTGAGGTTCGGCAGACGACAGAGATACTGGAGTACTCGTATCCGTACGAATACTATGCTGCTGGCCCCTCACGGGTCACTCTGGAGGACGGGATTCATCGCTGCGTCCACTGCGAAACGAGCGGCGTCGACGAGACGTACACCTACTGTCCGAACTGCGGGGCGATCGCCTGCGACACCCACATCAAGACCGAACGGCTCGAAGGGGAGCCGGTCTGTACCGGCTGTGCGGTGACCGAACGGTTCGCGCTGAAGAGGAAGTACTTCTACGACGAGGAGAACCTCGGCGCGTTCCGCAAGGAGTACGCCGAGATGCCACTCCACGAGAAGGCGATGGAGAACAAGCTGCTTGCTGGAGGGAGCGTGGTTGCGACGCTGCTGCTCGTCGTCGGACTACTCGTGATCGGCGGCATCATCTAACCCGTCGCAATTTTCCGCCAGACTGCGGGGTTGGGGTTACGAGACACCGTACTGCTCTTTGAGTGCCATATATTCGTCCTTCTTTGGGAGGATGACTGGCAGATCATCTGTTCTGTCGAAGTCGCCCTGAAGTGGCCGATACAACGCTTTCACAGTGGGTTCCAGGTCGTACCACTGTGCGGTCTCGACGAGTGTCTCCTGATCGATATCCTCCGCCTCGATCAGCAGCATCGAATAGCTAACCCGCCGAGATCCGCTATCCAGAAGGAGCGTATGGCATACGACTTCAGCAGCCGTTAGCTCCTCACCTGGAGCATACCAGAACGGAGGCTCGCCGGCGAGGAAAAACTGTAGACCATACGCTGCAAACCGACCCAGTCCGGTCATCTCCCAGCCCGGAGCTGCTTGGAGTGCGTCCGTATCCTCGTCGGTCTGCAGGCGGACGAGAGATCGGTTCGGATCGCACCACGTGATCGTGGCGCTGGGGGCGATTTTCCGGACTCGGGCTCGATGTTCGTGCTCTACAGTAGCCCGGGCGAACGCCAACAGTGGCGAGACTTCGTCATGAAGGGCGTACTTCGAATCGGATCTGGAGAGTAGTGCTCGGTGCTTGAGCGGTGATAACGCGCTGTGGACACCTTGTCGAGTGATTCCGAGCCGGTCTGCGATATCAGCGATGTGTCGTGGTCTATCGAGATACCAACACACGCGGAGTGTGGCTGGGGAGAGCAGTTCCGTCCAGTCTACGTGGCTGAACTCCGACTGCAGCGTTCGATACGCTTCGGTAACTGGATGTTCCGCGATGCGGACACGACGCTGATTGCTGGACCCACGGGTTTCTGTGAGCAATCCCGCTGCGAGCAATTCGTCGAGTACGTCGTACAGATGGTCTCGTGAATATCCGGTTTCGGCCGCGAGTTCCGCCGGTGTTGCTTCACGGCCGGTACTCAGCGCGTCAAGCACGGCGAGTCCGGCCTTCGAAATCATCTGGGTCTTTCTAAATCCTAACTATATAAATACGATTTGGGATTTTACTTGACGACTGCTTCGTCCCGGACCAGTTCTGCGAGCGCGTCCTCGAGCGACCCGTGGAACTGCCAGCTCGCCTGCTCGAAGGCCTCGTCGGTCGGGCCGTCCCAGCGGGGGAACGCGGAGTGACCGCTCACTTTGACTGTCCACTCGGTCGGCTCGTCGAACGGGTTCTCCGTCGGGAGTTCCACGACGTAGAGGTATTCCTCGTCGCCGTGGATGCCATCGGCCGGATTCTCGACGCCGTGGCCCAGCAGGAACAGCGGCTGGTCGAGATGCTCCATATTGGACGGCTCGAGGAGATCCGCTGGCTGAGCCGCGTCGATCGTTCGCTCTGGGTCGCCATCCAGATAGAGGTCGACCGTCGAGAGCTTGTCGAGGAACACGAACGTCGCGGCCGTGTAGCCCGGTCCGCGCTCGGCACGGGTCGCATCGAGCAGCTCTTTCAGCTGTGCGAGGTCCCGGAGGACGCTCCCCGGGTAGCCATCCGAATGCCGATACACCTGCGCGACGCGGTCGGCGCCGCCATCCGTCTCACCGGGCTGTTCGACTCGTTGGACGAATCGGAGTTGGCTCCGTGTCGACATCGGTACTCGCCGGCGCGTGTGCGCCGGCACCCATCGCCGGCGCAGAATAAACAGGCGCCTTCACGGCACCCGTTAGGATCTTGTCCCTTTCTCGCTACGGCGATGATAGGGCGTACGATGAACACGTCGAGAGAGTCCGGAGCTCCATTGGTGTTGCTGGAGACGTGACGAAGTCGGCAGTTCGAGATTGGAGAGCCCACTCGTCACTGAATCAACTGTGTATGGGTCCCCAGTGGGGACTACATCGTAGAACGATTCTCGCCGCTCTGTTGCCGAATGCAGGTGATGTCTGTCGGTCACCGGTAAGGTACGTGCCGTGGGAACTCCTTTGTGACTGTTCACCGTAGCGGCCGGTAGTGACATGTACGATTCGATTCTCCTCCCAGTTGACGGCAGCGAACACGCAGCCAAAATCGTCCATCATGCGGCCGAGCTCGCGCAGTGGACCGGGACGACGATTCAGCTGCTGTTCGTTGCCGATACGACTCAGGACAGCGTCACTGTTGTCGACGGGACCGTCGTTGATGCACTGGAACAGGAGGGAGAGACGATCGTCGCGGATGTCGCGGAGACGCTCGAAACTCTCGGTGTCGAGCACGACACCGACGTCGTTCAGGGCAGCCCAGCACCAACAATTGTCGACTACGCCGAGCGATACGACCACGACCTAATCGTCTTGCCCACCCACGGCCGGACCGGCATCTCACGCTATCTCCTTGGAAGCGTCACGGAGAAAGTGGTGCGCTTGTCCGATGTCCCCGTTCTGACCGCTCGAATGCAATCTGATGAGCAGCTAGCATTCCCGTACGAGAATATTCTTATCCCGACCGATGGGAGTCCTGCTTCGACTGCTGCCGCCAAGCATGGGCTGACACTTGCGGCGGCGCTTGACGCCACTGTCCACATCCTTTCTGTCGTGGATGTTACATCGCTGGGCCCTGACGTGCGCTCTGTGCTTTCAGATGACGAACTCGAGCGACCGGCAGTAGAGGCTGTCGAGGAGGTGGCCACGAAAGCCGATGAACACGATCTGGCATCCGTCCAAACGTACGTCGAACATGGGTCGCCTGCGGAAATGATCCGTGAACATATTGAAACGAATGAGGTCCATGCCGTCGTGATGGGGGCTAGTGGCCGCCGTGGCGTCGATCGAGTTCTTCTCGGGAGTGTCGCGGAAAAGACGGTCCGATCAGCACCTGTGCCGGTTATCACCGTCCACGATCAGTCGTAGCCGGTTGCGTTGGTCTTCCTGTGTTTATTCGATCTCGAGACTATCTGAGCCCCCCTCAGCACTCTTACTGTTCTCATCCCATTCGAGTTCGAATTCGATGCTTAGCTCACCGGGGCCATCGGCCGGCCCTTCCCGTTCGGCTTTGACTTCGAATGTCGGACGTCCCGGGGGGTCCATCGTGACGGACTCTTCCCCCGCCCTCAGGGTGATGGAATCTCCTTGCTCGAGCTTTTCGGCGACGTTCCGAAGGTACGACGCGATTTCGTCTCGGTTCTGGGCACTCTCGGATTTGAACAGGACTTCTTCAGGCATACACTCCCACTTACACCCTCTACTCCGATAAGTGGTCCTCTCAATCTCACAACGAAAATTTTCTCGTTACGCTAGGTGGGAGACCTCCTTAGGCTCCTCGACATCGTCGAACTCTCCGCGCTTGACCGGCTCCCAATCCTCCCCAGGTGCTGGACTCCACCAGTCGACTTTGTAGGCCCCCGGTGCGCCGAGGATTTTCACCCGTGCCGAGCCGTCAGGCAGGTCGCGACGGAGCTTCTCGTCGACGTGAAGGTTCCACGTCGAGTCGGTGTCGAAGCACGCGAGCACAGCCTCCTCGTAGCCACGGTTTTCTTGGGACTCTCGGAGGACGACCTGCGTATTGCAGTTCTTGCAGAACACTCCCTCGAAGGGAATGTGGGTGAACAATTCCTGACCGCAGACGGGGCACCAGAGGAACTCGAACAGTGCCTCGCTGTGTCGGTCGAGTACTTCAAGACTCATTGTTGGGCCGACCCGGTTCGACCGGGTCACTCTCTCCGCCCCGGCCGAAAAACACCCTACGTGCGTCCGTTTTCAGCGTTCAGGGCCGTAGACGATACGTGAGGGGGCTTCGTACCCACAGTCCGGGCAGTTGTACCAGCGCTGGACCTTCGCCCCGTCTGCTGCCTTCTCGCCGACGAGGACGTCGTTGTTCGGACACTCCGAACAGTTCAGTTCGGGCGCTGGCCGCTCTCGAAGCGCATCCCGGAACGTTGTCGCCTCCTTCGTCTCGAAGCCTCGCGACCAGACCGGATAGCCGTCGACGAGGATCGCTCCCCGCCACTTGTATCGATAGGAGTCCGGAGCCCGGTGTAGCACGGCTCGGGCACCGGTCTCGGTGTTACGATACGCAAGTGTTGGCGTACGACTCTCCCGGGACCAGTTGGTGATTCTGGGCATTGTCAATCAGAAGTGAACGTCTGCGGGGACGATCCAGAGCGTCTGGCTGTCCTCGACTTCCTCGAGGACACGATCGAGCTGATCGCGGTGGCGAATCCCCATCGCGTGCTGGTCGTACATCGGGATGGAGGGCCCGTCGTACGCGCCGACCTGGTGGAAGGCGTGGCGGGCGAGGTCCTCGTCGCGCATGATCGCCTCGTCGCTGAGCTCGTCGAGCGCCTCCTTCACGCGGTCGAGATTCCGCTGGAACTCTTCCTTTGTGGCGTTCCAGGCTCGATCGAGCAGTTCACCGCCCTCCTCTGAATTGATGGGTGCTGCAGTCGGTAGGTCTCCCCAGCGAGCCTTCCCAGCTACCGTGGTATCCTCTTCGTCGAAGGTGCAGTAGTAATCAAACACGGCGCAGCCGTGGGGATTCGCGCCGACGAGACGGTCGAAGACTGCTTTTCCTTCGACCAGGGCGTCGTGCTGTGTCGGTGCCTCGACTAACGCGTAGATGACCATATGCATCTGGTTCACCTCGGAACGCCGACTCACCGGGCGCTGCTCGACACTGTCTGTTCGGTGCGCCGGCACCCATCGCCGGCGCTCGAAAAACTCGCTTCGCGAGATCGCGTTCAGGAATCGCCTGTCTGCTCGACGGTGATCGTCAGGTCGCCCGACTCGTAGTCGGCCTCGAAGTCGACGCTAAACGCGTCGGAGTCGTAGGCGGCGTGGTAGGCACGGTGCAGTTCGAGCGACCCGGTCGCCTTGAAGTGGAAGAACGCAGCCGAGGTGTAGGGTTTGCTCTGGGTTTCGATCTGCGTCTCGACAGAGGCCGGGAGCGCGATTTGTGGTGTGTCCGTATCGATACTCGCAGCGAACGCCTTCGCTTCCTCGACGGTTGCTTGCGAATGTGCGGGCGTCTCGCCGGTCAGCACGTTCACCGGTGTCTCCGTGTCGTCGGTGAACAGGACATCGTGGAAGGTGCGGGTCCCGAGGACTGCGTCGGGACCGAACTCGCAATCGTGGAATGGGTCGTCGTCTGGTTTCTCGGGCATCCAATCACGAGCCTACGGAGGGGCTCAGTCTCTACTGCCCCAGACAAACTGCAAATTGTCTCGATATAGCGAAGGAAAGTCGCGAAAGAGGAGCGTCCTGACCGCACTTTCCGCGTGCAGAGTCAGGTGTCGGAGAACCGGTCGGGCTCGATTCGCGACAATCGCATCGCGTTCCCAGTGACACCGAGGCTCATCCCCATATCACCGACAACGACCGCCAACGCAACGCTGACCAGCCCCAGTGGCACGCCCAGCGCGAGCAGGAACTTCACGCCGAGACTCGCCCAGATGTTCTGCCGGATCACACCGTTGGCCGTATGCGACAGATCGTACAGGTACGGGAGTTTCCCGATGTCGTCGCCCATCAACGCAATATCGGCCGTCTCAAGAGCGGTGTCGGTGCCGGCCGCGCCCATCGCGATGCCGACCTCCGCGGTGGCGAGCGCGGGCGCGTCGTTGATGCCGTCACCGACCATCGCGACCTCACCGTACTCCGCCTGTAACTCCTCGACAGCGTCGACCTTCTCGTCGGGCAGGAGTTCTGCGCGATACTCATCGACACCGACCTGCTCGGCGATGGCGCGGGCGGTGCCCTCGTTGTCGCCGGTGAGCATCACCACGCGCTCGACGCCCAGCTCGTGCAGGCGTTCGACGGCCCACTTCGAGGCCGGGCGCACCTCGTCGGCGATGGCGATCGCACCCAGCAGTTCCGACTCCGTCCCGACGATAACGACCGTCTTGCCCTCCCGCTCCAGCGCGGTGAGTGCATTCTCGGCGAACGCCCCGTCGTCGGCCTCGGCCGCCTCTTCCGCCACGACGCCGCCGTCCGTCTCGCGGCGTGCTCGAGCGAGGTCGAAGCCCAGCTCCTCGAAGAGCGCGGGCTTGCCCGCGTAGTACGTCTCGCCATCAATCTCCCCGCTGATGCCCTTTCCGGTGAGGCTCTCGAAGCCACTCGGGTCGGGCAGGTCGCCCACGCCCGCCTCCTCAGCACGGGCGAGAATCGCCGCAGCGATGGGGTGCTCACTGCGACGCTCCAGCCCGGCGGCGCGACGGAGCAGATCGTCCTCCGTGGTGTCACCGACCGGGACCACGTCGGTGACGGCGAGTTCGCCCTTCGTGAGCGTCCCCGTCTTGTCGAGCGCGACGGCATCGACTTCGCCCATCGCTTCGAGGTAGTTGCCGCCCTTGATCAGGACGCCGTTCTTCGCGGCGCTGGTGATGCCCGACACCACCGAGACGGGTGTGGAGATGACGAACGCACACGGGCAGGCGATCACCAGCAGAGTGAGCCCCCGGATGAACCACGTCTGCCAGTCGCCGGCGAAAGTGAACCCGTACCCGGCCACGTCCACCGAGATGGGGTCGGCGATAACCAGCGGCGGGATAGCGGCGGTCAGGATTGCCAGCACGACGACGAGGGGTGTGTAGTAGCCGGAGAAGCGGTCGACGAACTGCTCAGACTCGGTCTTCTTCGCCTGTGCGCCCTGTACCATCTCGATGATGCGCGAGAGCGTCGAATCGCCAGCAGTCGAGGCGACCTCTACCTCGAGGTACCCCTCTTCGTTGATCGCGCCGGCGTAGACCTCGTCGCCGGCAGTCTTGTCGACGGGGACGCTCTCGCCCGTGATCGGCGACTGGTCGACTGCACTCTCGCCGTCGATGACCGTTCCGTCGAGCGGAATCTTGTCGCCGGGGCGGACGACGACGGTCTCGCCAACGTCGACCTCCTCGGCGGGAACGGTCACTTCCTCACCATCGCGAAGGACGGTCGCCTCGTCGGGCGAGAGTTCCATCAGCTCGCGCAGGGAGTCCCGTGCCCTGTCCATCGCGTAGTCCTCGAGCAGCTCGGCGATGCTGAATAGGACGGCCAGCGTGGCGGCCTCGACGAAGTAGCCGATACCGGTCGCCGCGATGATCGCCGTTCCCATCAGTAGGTCGATGTCGAGGCTTCGGTTCTTCGCGGAGTAGTACCCGCTACGGACGACCGGGATGCCACTGGCGACGGTTGCCACGAGGAAGAGTACGTCCGCAATGTGAAGCGGGTAGTTGAGGACACTTGCGATGGCGATGTTCTGTCCTGCGAGGAGGAACTCGAAGAGGAGCCCGACGGTGAGGAACGCCGCTCCAATCCACGTCTTCTTCGCTCGCGGGCTCGTCCACACCTCTGACGGGGGAGCAATCTCCATCCCGCCTTCCGATGTCTCTTCGGTGTTGTGTCCACCGTTGACGACCTCGTAGCCTGCGTTCTCGATTGCCTGAACAACCTCCGCCTCGGTCGTGCGGTCGGAATCGTAGGTGACGCTGGCTGTCCCGGTTGTCGGTTGGAGCGTGGCGTCGACGACACCGTCGACGCGCTGGAGGCTCTTGTCGACCTTTTGGGCACACGAGGGACAGTCCATCTCGGGGACGGTGAGGCGGGCGGTCAGCTCCCGTCGCTGCCCGCCGCCGCTCGCTGGCCCCGTTGTATCCGCATCCGGGTTCTCTGCCATCACCTTACGGTAGGAGCGGGAGTTCGATATGTCTTTGTTGGAATATTCCAAACCCGTGCGTTAGCGCGATGCCAGCTGTTCTTCCGTGACCCGCTCGCCGGCGACGTGTTGCTTCGCCAAATGTTCTTCCGCCCGACGGAGTCGGTAGGTGAGTGTTGACCGTGGCACGTCGAGATGCTCTGCGAGTTCTCCGACGTCGACCTCGCGGGGTGATTCGTAGTAGCCGTGTTCGACTGCGGCCTGGAGAGCAGCCTCTTGGGCTGGAGGCAATCCACTCGGTGTTCCGTCGCTTCCCCTAGCTGATGTTGTGTCCGCTGTGCGGAGCATCTCCATCTGGGCGCACTCCCCGACGGCGACTTTGAGAGCGTCGAAGAACGCCGCCACGTCGCCCTCACCGGAGTGGATGAGTCGCCACGTGTAGTGGCGGCCCTCGTGACGAGTCTCGAACAGCACGCCGTCGCCGAGGTGGTCGCGAGCGATGTGGGGGACTGAGGCGCAGGTCGGAGTGCGCTCCCAATCTGAGTAGAGGATGAGCGCGTCGTCCGTGCGGTCGAGGACGCGGGTGGTCTGTGTGGCGTTGCAGTCCTCGGTGGCGAGACAGTCAGCGTAGTAATCGCCGTTGAGAAAGGCGTCCTCGATGGCGTCGAGCGCCTCAGGAGTTCCGGTGGCGTGGTCGACCCGCCAGAGCTGCTCGGCAGTGGCGTGCAGCGAGAGCGAGCGAACGCGAGCGTCGGGGTGGTCGGCGAGGGCGTCCGCCACCCTGTTGCAGCCGGGCTCGTATTCGAGGGCGAAGACGAGTTCGCGCATATCCTCGTGTACGGCCTACTACGACATAACCCATGGCCTGCAGCGTTGTCGACCAGTGGACCTCAGATCACGTCGTCCGGGTCGTGGACCTCCTCCATTCGCTGCGCTTCGGCCGCGTATTGTTCTTGGAGGTCGGAGTCATTGACCGTGCCGAGATTGTCGGGTTCAGCGTCGACTGCTGCCGTCGTATCTCGGACGTCGGTGAATGAGGTTAGTGCTCGTTCCTTCCGATAGTACTGTTCGCCATCGGGTGTTGCGTAGGTGAGGATAATCAGGTTCTGTTCATCATCGGAGTACGTCCGTTCGACAAGCCAAACACGAATGTCGCCTTTAGGTTGATTTGACATACTGGGGAGTTTCCCGGTATCCACTAAGGGATTGGTGTTACGTCTTGCCGAGGCTCGCCTTCTCGAAGGGTGATTCCCCGGTCGGAATGCGAAGCTCCTGTCGGTCTCCGACCCGCTCGGCCAGCTTCCGTTTTAGGTACTGTCTCGCCGTCGACGGCGTGAAGACGCCCTTGTCGAGCATGTCGCCGACGACGTCTTTGAGGGCCGCGAACTGTCCCTGTAGGTGGCCGTCGCCGACCGGCTCGCCGTCGTACCAGCGCACCGTCGCGAGCGCGCCGTTCCCGACCGTCTCTCCCTGTTCGACTGTCTCCGAGTCGTACTGCAGGCCGAACCACAGCGTCCGGTAGGCGGTCACCTCGAACGTCGTCGACACCACGAAGAACGCCTCGTGGTGGAGGTAGTCGAGATGGTCAGCGACGATCTCGTCGAGGGTGAGCGCGGTGGCGCGGGGCTTCGGCTCGACGACCGTCGACGGTCGGTCCTCGTCAGCGAGGTAGCCGTCGACCGCATCTGCCTCGAGGCCATCGGCCAGTTCCGCCAGCAGCTGCTTCGCCCACTTCGAGTCGGTATCCTCGCCACCGAACGGCGACTTAGCCGAGATTCGGTGCTTGAGCTTCAGGTTCGCAGCACCCCAATGAGAGTAGTGGAGCGTGTACTGTCCGTCCGTGCGTTCGTACGCAACGAGTGCGCGGTGGCCCATTTGAACAATCACCTCGCAGGGCGACCCACGACTGAATCGCCCCGCACCCCTCCCGGGGGACGAACAACGCTACTCGTCGATCGGGTCGGGGGAACTGAGGTCCGCGTGGAGGACTTCGCCGTCGCGAACGACGTACCGCCTGGCCAGCACGGGGAAGCGGCACTTGGTGAACCCCGCTGTCTGGATATTGAACTCTTCGTCGGCTTCGAGCTGGTTGGCGAGTTCTTGCAGGAATTCGTGGGTCACGATGCCGCCCTTGTAGTCTGGGAGGCCGTTCTCCCGCGCCTCGTACACCTCGAAACCGTCGTATCCCCAAATGGTGAGTTCTCCGTCTTCGGTCACCTCCCAGTCGAGCGTCCCGAAGCAGTAGCTCTCACAGAGCTCGCGGACTACCTGCGGATCCGATACGATCGCGCCGGTCGACGTCGTCGCAGCTTGCAGTGTCGCCATGTCTGGACCTCACGGGGTCGCCCCCGCACCCCTATCGGGGGCGATAAACCAACGCGAGAGGTGCCTCCCTGGGAGTGGTCGGCGACTCCCGTTAGGAGTCTGCGTGGGCGTCCGCCCCGGCTCCGTCGCCCGGCCGCGTGAGAAGGCTTACCTCTTCCAGGAGGTCTCTCGCGGTCTCGACTCGTTCTCGATCCGCGTCGTCTAATCGGTCGACATCGAGTCGGTTGAGATTGCTGAGTACACGATGCATCCGGTAGCCCTGTTTGAACTCTTGCTCCATCGGAAGCGCCTCACCGCTCGCCGGCGCGGAAAGACTCAACGTTGCGTCTATTAACAGCAATAATAGCTCGCTTTCTCAGTTCGTGTAGGACCCCAAGGTTCCTGTCGGTTCTAGTCCGGCCACTAACTTCGACTGGTCGAAGCGAATTCAACACTTCGGACTTGGCAGTATAATTACTTCGAGTATAGATGTATAGGCGCATGTCTAACCAAGACTGCAATTGCACCGACCCTTCGGTTGGCGAGAGTGACGCACAGACCCTCGCAACAGACAGTTGGATCGAAGCACGACCGGTGAAGACCGCAGAATTCCCGACCCCAGTCGCAGACAACATGAGCCGGTTCTTCGGCGCCTCGATCGACACGTTCGACGACATGGTCGCGGCGATCCGCAAAGTGGTCGAGGGGGACGGGATTGCTATCGACGAACTCTGTCACGTCGACGGCGAGACCCCGCACTACGCGAAGACGGCGGACGAAACCTACTACTTCCGGTGTTTCTACGACGGGATCGCGCTCGCACATCTCGTGGACGAACCCGTCGAAATCCGGACTGAAACTCCCACGGAGGAGCCGATCGAGATCCAGATGTCACCCGCGGACGGTGTCGACGTCACGCCGCCAGACGCGGTCATGTCCTTCGGGGTGACCACTGAGAGCGACGTACCCGCTGACGAGACGCCTTCCGCGCCCGATGTCTACGGCGCTGTCTGTCCGTACGTGAAGGCGTTCTACACTCGCGAGGACTACGAGCGCTGGGCGGAAGACGTGGCGGCCACCACGGTCGGTATTCCCCTCGACGCCGGCGTTCCTATTGCCGCCGCACTGACGGCACCCGCACCGTCGGAGGGTGCCCAATGAGTCTGGAGAGTATCGCGCTCGCCGGTTCCCAAGCTCTGCTCGGACTCGTGGGCGTGGCCGTCGGCGGTGCGAAGGTCACCCATCAGGAGGACCAGATCGAAGACTTCCAGCGATTCGGATATCCACAGTGGTTCCGAATCCTCACCGGTCTCATCGAGATTGGCGCCGGTCTCGCGTTGCTCGCGGGCCTGGTGTGGCTCTCCGCGTTCACCGTGGCGGGTGGGCTTCTCCTGAGTAGCGTGATGGTGGGCGCAGTGGCCACGCACATCCGTACTGGCGACCCACTATCGAAAACTGCCGTGCCAGCGGTCCTCTTCGCCTTCACAGCGGGGCTGCTCATAATCCGTGACGTGACGATCCCGCTGTAACGTTACCTCTCCTTACTCCTGGCCAGTAGCGAGTTCCGTCTCGTCGATTTCTTCGGCCCACGTGAGCAGTGGTTCCAGACGTTCTCCCAGTTCTTCACCGGTCTCTGTGAGTTCGTATTCGACCCGTGGCGGGATTTCGTCGTATTGCTCACGGGAGAGGATGCCGGCGTCGACGAGTTCCTCGAGTCGCGTCGAGAGCGTCGAGCTGCTCACCTCCTCGAACGTCGCTTCGATGTCGCCGTAGCGGGCTGGGCCGATCGCGTCGACCACGCAGACGAGTTGCATCGCGTACCGGCGGCTGAGGAGGTCCATCACACCACCCAGTGGACAGAGGCAGTCGTGTCCGGGAGGCGACGAGTCGGCCGTTTCAGTCGCTGAGTCGGGGGTTTCTGCCATAGCTTTCGTTCACCAGACCTTGTCCGATACTTCGGAGTTGACAGTATAAATAGTTCCGTATTCAAAGTAAAAACGCATCATGAGTCAGAACGACTCCAAGCGCGAGGTCGCGTGCACGCTCACCGAGGAACAAGAAGCGGAACGGCGGGAGGAAGTTCGGGCCCGCCTCGTCGATCACTACCTCGGGTACGAGGAACACGAGAACGGCGTCGTCGTTCGCTTCGACGGAACGGACGAGTCACTCGAAGCACTCGCTGAGTTCACGTCGAACGAGTTGCAGTGCTGTTCGTTCGCCGAATACGAGATCGCCGTCTCGCCCCCGTACGAGGAAACCCGCTTGACCGTCACCGGTCCCGACGGGACGACGGAGATGTTCCAAGACGGGTTCGTCGACCGGCTGGACGTCGAATCAGCCTGACTCACTCTGTCCGGTCGAACCACTTGGCAAGCCCGGCACTCGTCGTCATCTCGACCACGCCGAAGACGACCGCGGGAAGCGACGCGATCGTCGGGAGGCCGGCCGCGATCACAAGTGCGGCCGCAACTGCGAAATCGCGCATCCCGACGGAGAGAACTGACGCGATACGAGTGGCTCGCTCCGCACGGTGACTCACGAGAAAGCCCACGCCGTATCCGAGCCCATTCAGGACCACGACGCCTGCAATGACACTTCCCAGGAGTCCCAGGTTCGAGCGGATGACGGCGGCGTTCGCGGCGGTTACACCGCCGATAATCAGGATCACCATTATGGCAGAGACGGCCGGGTAATGGGCATCATACGCGCCGACGCGCTCGGGCCACCGTGCTCGCAGACCGACGGCAAGTAACATAGGCGCAACGACCGCCACGACGAGCTGTTCGACGATCGGCAGCGTCGGAACGGTCACGCCCCCAGCGAGCGCGGTGACGACCGCGGGAACGAACCCGAGACTCCCGACGCCGATGACCACCAGGGCCGTCGTCGAGAGCGCTGTATCGCCGCCTGCGAGTTCGGTCATCACCGGCGTCACGAGTTCCGGCGTCACAGCTCCGAGCACGACGAACCCCACAGTCAACTCGGGCGACAGCCCGAGGCCACGGGCGATGCCGAACGCCAAAACGGGCATCGCGACGTGACCCAGCAGGACGAGCGCGACCGCCCGGCCGCCGATCTGGCTGAACTGCTCGACCGAGAGCGTCAACGAGATGCTCCCGATCATCACCGCAAGAATAACCGTCGAGAAGCCGGTCACGACGGCAAGGTCCGTGACAGTGAGCCCGAGGGCCACCGAGAGCAGAATCCACACGAGGAGGTAGTCCTCGACGAGGGCCGAAAGCGATTGAAGTCGTCCGTAGAATGGTGCCATCGACGTTATCCCGTGGTGACGCAACCCTCTAGGGGTGGGAAACCCGCTCGGTTCGTAACCGGACTCAAACGGTGCCCGTCGAAAGATGCGCCTGGGGGACGGCGGGCGGTTATGTGTACCGGCGTACCTCCGGGGTGTCGAGGGCGATCAGGACGAGTGCGGCCGCGAGGACGCCGACGTTCTGCCATGTCGGGCCGGCCGTTCCCGCGGCGACGACCATGATCGGCACCGCGATGAGCGCCGCGATTCGCGGGGCTCTGTCAAGGAGGAACAGCGCCGCCGCGCCGAGTTCGAGTGTGCCGACGATCGGGACGAGGATGGATGGTGCCGGTAGGCCGAGTGACTCGAAAAACCGGACCGATGTTCCGTAGGTGAGGAACTTGCTCGCGCCGGGGGCCAGCAGGAGCCCCGCCATTCCGTACCGGAGGAGTGGTCGAAGGTGCTGTCCGATGGCGAGGTCAGTTTCCTCAGTCTCGTGACTCATCGGTCAATTCCGGGGACGACTATGTTCCGTCAGTGCCTCGCGGATTTCAGAGAGCGTGCCGTTCGTAGTGTGTTCCTCGACCCATGCTCGGTGGGTGTCGTCCCGGCGCGCTTTCTCCTTGATATGCTCGGCGACCTTCGCCGTCGCAAACTGTTCTTTTGCGCTCTCTGAGGAGTTACAGACCGGACAGTCTTCCTCGACGGCACCACTCATGCGTAGTGTTCCTGGAGATATTCGACGATGTCGTCGGATTCGTACATTGTCACGTCGCGCTCGCGGTCGACGAGGAACGGGATCTGATCCTCGCCGCCCAGCGCTCGGAGGTGGTCGTGGGTCTGCTCGTTGCGCGTTTCGCCGGCGGCAGAGCGGGGGTTGTGGATGACGTACGAGACGCCGAGTTCGGTCAGCGCCTCGCGGACCTTCGCTGAGTATCCACACCCTTCTGCCTGGTAGAGTTCTAACATGGTTGCGTGACTGGAGGGCCGTGTAGTTAGCGGGCTCAGGCGTGGGCGTGAACCCGGTCGTGGACGGTCTCAGTGATGGCCTCGAGGTCGATTTCGCCGCCGTGCTCGTCTTTGTCCCAGACGAGGTCGTCGTCGACCTGGATTTTGAACACGCCGCCGTGTCCGGGTTGTAGTCGAACGCCATCGAGATCCTGCCCGAACTCGTCAAGTAGCGTTTCCTGCGTTTCCACCGCGTGGTCACGGAGTCCGCACGGGACACAGTATTCGATGTTGACTTCCGTCATTGCAGTTCAACCAACGGCCGCCCCGCGGATAAGTATCAGGTATATGTTACGAAACGACGTTTCATGCGCGAAACCGTGGTTTCGTTTGTATACAACGTATCGAAGAGATACTCCTTTCAATCCAGCCGTTCGAGATACGTCTATGAGTGATTCGGGCGGAGTCCCAGAGGACGAGTGCTTGGCGGTCTGGTGCGCGGGCGATGACTGGTGTGCAGTCACGTGTGCGATGGACATCATCGGCAAGAAGTGGCATCCCGTCATCGTTCACCGACTCTTGCAACACGGAGCGTTACGGTTCAACGAGCTCAGCAAGGAAGTCGATGGCATCACGAACAAGATGCTCTCACAGAGTCTCGAGGACTTAGAAGAGAAGGAACTCGTCGACAGGGAGATCGTGAGCGAAAAACCCGTCGCGGTCGAGTATTCGCTCACTGAACGTGGTCAGTCCTTAGAGCCAGTCATCGACTCACTTGAGGAGTGGGGGAAGACGTATCTCCGGCCCACAGAGGATCAAGATCAATCTGTTTGCTGAGCCAAATCTCATTTACAGAGCTGACTGATGAGACGCTAGTAGTGACTTCGATTAACCAACGTACTCGTCACTTCTTCTCTGTGTTGGTTAATCGATGCTTCCAGCTCTGCGCTCCTCCAGACTGGGTCCGTAGCGAGCCGAGCCACACACCCGGCACTCCCAGATCGGTTGCCCCGTCCACGCCTCATCCGGAACCGACTCGTGGGTCTGGAACCGATGGTCGGTCGCCCGTCCACAGGTTTGACAGTCGAGTTCCTGAATCGTCGGTACCGACGACACCTGGCGATCAGCCGCAGCCTCGCCACTGGATTCGGTCAACGCCATCGCTGGAACCAGCCACACCGCGTCATCGGCGTCGTCGAGGACCGCGTCGAGACGCGACGCGTCGCGGATGCCGTCCTCACGCTGGTCGTAGAGCCGCGTCGGGCCCTGCTCCGGATCCTCCGACGCTTCCTGCCCGTGCCACCCAGTCCGGTCACGGGCGACACTGAGAAGCCGCTCTCCCTCCTCTGACGACACCTGTACTGCGCCGGGGAGGGCCATTGCTCGGCCAGCTGGCGCGCCGGCGCCTCATCCAGATCGTAGATGAGCGTGTAGTCGTCGACGGCCGGCTCCGCCTCGTTGGCAGAGAGGAGGTTCGCCGCGGCGCCGCCCTTCGCGACGGCGCCGTAGAACGTGGTCGACTCGACGACCAGGTGGACGATGCCGAGGCACGTCGTCGAAGCTGACTCGTCCGTGCCAGTCGCGTCACCACCGAGATGATTGGTGAGACAGAACCGGCATTTCGTCTGGCCGTCTGGGACTGACGCCCCACAGGACCGGCACTCGCCATCGGGTACCGTCGGCGCATCAGCGTCGCCACCAGTGCTCGTCGCGACGCGTTGGCGCCGGGAGGGCACTCTCACACCCGTCGTCCAGCCTCGTGTCCGGGCTGTGGGAAGCCTCGCCGGTCGGCCGTAGTTCTGCAAAGTCAGAATAGCGGTCGTACATCGGTTGGCTCATAACTTCTATCGGTATCGCATTTCAACGTCCGGACGCCTTCGCCCGCAAGGAACTCTTGATTATGCGAGACAGTACAAACATATATGAGAGCAGGGCGCGAACACTGTCCCAAGAGGTGCCAACCATGACCGAATCCCCGCGAGATGGGGTCCAATCGTGGACTGAGTCGATGAGCGCCCGCGACCGCATTCGGGCGGTCGCCGAGTCACTTCGCGAACCCCGCTCAGTTAACTGGATCAGCGAGCAGGCCGACGCCGCTTGGAGTACGACCAACGAGGAACTTCAGGATCTCGTCGACCAGGGCCAGTTGCGTCGCGTCGAGGCCGGCGAGACCACGCGCTACCAGCCGGACTACACGCGCCTGCTCTTCGAGGAGATCCGCACGCTCATCGAGGAAAATACCCGCGAGGAGCTGCGGAGTGAATTGGCCGCGATTACCGAGGAGATCGAGGAGTGGCAGGCGACCTACGACGTCGAGACGTGGGAGGAGCTCGAACAGTCGCTCGCTGACGGCGACCTCGCAAGTGCGGAGCTCCGGGACCGCCGCGACGTCATCGCGTTCTGGCGCGAGAACGAGGAGGATCGCCGCCTCATCAAGCACGCACTGGAACTCTACTCCGACGTCGAAGCCGCCCGCGAGCAGATGACCGACGTGGCTGACCGCGCCACGAGCTAATCCTCCTCTCTCACAGAATGATCTTTCTTGCCGGTCGCGACCGCTATACACAGCGGACCCTCCTCCGCGACGTTCACGACCGATTGACGAACCAGCCAGGGTGTGAAGAGGTCCGCTATCGCCCGTCTCGACGCCGACCCCGCTACGTCATCGCGGATGTCGATCCGACGACGTTCCTGAGTGACTCTTACGATGCGGCGACAGCACGACTGGAGATTCGCTTCTGGTACCCCGCCGGCGTCGACCACGCATACTACCGCATAAACTGGGTCGAACCGGACCGCAATCTGATGCTCGGCTTCCACCAAGATGCCGACCATCCGGACCTTGGGCCCTGTCATATCCAACTCAATCACGAAGACACGCCGGTTGATCGGCACAAGGCGACGTTTCTCGATGCCCATCCACTCGCCGTCCTCGATGACCGACTACAACAGTTCCCGCCCGCGCTAGATGCGATTCACTGGAAGAATGGAGCGCCCTCGCTCCCGACCTGGCCCGTCTAGACAGCGAGTTCATCGAGCGTCTGGTGATGCGTCCGTGCCGTGGTCGGCGTGACGTTCCGGACTCGTCGATGTCACGGTGCGTTACCCACTACCCCTGTTCCCGCCGCGATTTGTGGAGGCAAGCTGTTGCGACCCCTGCCGAATGAACGCCCGCCGTGACTGACATCGGACTTGAGGGTACTCACCGTATTAACCAACAGAAGCCATCTCTATCGGCGACTGTTGGTTAATCGGCGAGATTCCTCCTGCCCTATTCGGGAGCAGGCCCGTAGCGACCTGTGCCACACACCTGGCACTCCCAGATTGGTTGGCCCGTCCAGGTCTCGTCAGGGAGCGACTCGCGTGTCCTGAACCGATGTTCTGTTTCTCTCGTACAGTGCTGGCACTCGAGGGCTGTCACGGTCGGAATATCGGCCCCGGTACTGGTGGATTCCGTTTCACGAGGAACTGTTTCAACAGCGATTGCTGGGACGATCCACAGCTGGTCGCCGTCGTCGAGAGCGTGCTTGAGGGATGACTCATCACGAATTCCCTGGCCACGCTCGTCATAGACGCGTGGAATCTCCGTCTGAGAACCATCGCTCCTCTCGTCCCACGCTGTCCGCTCACGGGTCGCTGTTAGCAACGCCTCACCGGCCGCTGCGGTCACCTCGGCGGCCGCGGGGAGCGTAGGCCAGCGTTCGGTTAACTGGGGTGCGGGCTCGTCTTCGAGATCGTAGATGAGCGTACAGTCGTCGATCGGCTCGTCGTGACCTGACGTAAGAAGTGTCGCTGCAGCTGCTCCCTTTGCCACGGCGCCGTAGAACGTCGACGACTTGACGAGGAACTGGATCACACCACGAAGTGTTTGCTCGGAATTCGCAGCACCCGACTCTGACGCGGCGTCGAGTTCGTGTTCGAGACAGAACCGGCATTTTCGTTGCGACGCCGGGATCGATGCGCCACAGGAGACACAGGCTCGGTCTGTGTCGGTAGTTCCATCCGGATACCCATCCGAATGCGAGGCCTCACGCTGGCGGGTGGGCTGGCCGTCTGCTGGCTGATCCAGTGCTGGGTCCGGCACCAGAGCGCCCTCTCCGACAGGTTGGAACGCGTCTCGGTCTGAGTTGCGGTTCGTCATCGATTCGCTCCGCGTTTCCCCCGGTTTGGTATTTAAACTCTTACAGGCTAAGTCCCCGTTCTCAAGGAGCAACGCGAGTGAGTAGCGCAGTAGGGCGGGGATACAGCCGTAAGCTATCGTCACTCTCCACCGAAACACATAATATATACTTGATATATATTCGTGTATGGGCACGTTCGAACTGGAAGGCGAAGAAATCATTGACCGTGAAGCGAAGGAGTTCGGCGGGAGTGCCCACGTTACCGTTCCCAAAGACTGGCGCGGCGCAGACGTGAAAGTCATCCGCGTCAGCAACCCCGACGAAACCGACGACCAAGACGAGTAACACGATGAACTACAACTACAGGTATCGCATCGAACCCGACGAAGCCGTTCAATCTGAACTAGAACGGCACATAGATGCCTGTAGGCAACTCTACAACCACTACTTGTACGAACTCCGTAACACGGACGAGTACCTGTCGTACACCGCGATGCAGAATATGCTTCCCGACCTGAAAGATTGGTGGGACGATCTCAACGACGTGTACTCGAAAGTGTTACAGATGGTTGCCCGCCGCGTCAGCGACAACCTCGACCGCCTCAAAGAAAAGAAAGACAACGGGCGCAAAGTCGGGATGCTCAAGTGGAAGTCACCGCGAGAGTATCGGAGCCTCACCTACAACCAGTCTGGTTTCGAACTCAAGAACACGAGTGACCAGACCATCCTTTCTCTTTCCAAGATTGGTGAGATGCCGATACACCTCCACCGCGACATCCCCGATAACGCCCGCGTGAAACAAGTCACAGTCAAACAAGAGAAAACGGGTGAGTGGTACGCCATCTTCGGCATCGAAACAGAAGATGACGTGCCCGAAAAACCCGCTCTGGATGAGGTTGACCGCGAGGATATGGTTGGTATCGACGTGGGTATCATCAAGTACGCTCACGACACCGACAGCACGATGGTCGGCAGTCTTGACCTCGAATCCGAGTACGAGCGGCTCGAACGCGAGCAACGAGCGTTGAGTCGCAAACAGGAAGGCTCGCAGAACTGGCACGAGCAACGCCGCCGCGTGGCCTGTATCCACGCTCGTATTGTACGAAAACGCCGCGACTTCCTGCACAAACTCTCAAACTACTACGCTCAGGAGTACGACCTCATGGCGGTCGAAGACCTCGACGTTCACGGGATGATGCAACTGCCGTCGAACAGTCGCAACCGAGCGTCGGCGTCGTGGCGGACATTCATCGACTTCCTCGAATACAAATGCGAGCGCGAGGGCACGCACTTCATAAAAGTCGAACCTGAGGGCACGACGCAAGAGTGTGCCGAGTGCGGGGTTGAGGTTGAGAAAGAACTGTGGGTGCGCGAGCATTCCTGCCCGACCTGTGGGTTCGAGACCGACCGCGACGAGAACGCCGCCTACAACGTGCTACAACGCGGTCTTTCAGAGTTAGGTGTGGGACACGCCGAAGTGACGCCTGCGGAGACTGCACTCCCTACGTCCGCGACTGGTGGGTCGCCCACCGTCGTGGATGCAAAGTGCGTCGTTGAAACAGGAAGCCCCACCCTCAAGGAGCGAACGGCGTTAGCCGTGAGCGAGTAGGGTGGGGTAGTTCACACTCAAGGGTGAGAAAACGCGGGGACGGATTCGGCGACCACGAAATAAATCCGGTTGCCTGCGACGGAGTCAGTCACGGAGCTCGGCGACCGCTCGACCGACCTCGCGAACGTGCTCACTCCGCTCGATATCGAGTTCTGTCGACAGATACTCGACAGTCTCGTCCAGATCCATACCCCCTGGTAGACTCTCTGCCTGTATGTAGGTATTCCTCTACCGGAGGCGTCTCAGATCGCTTGGAGTTCGTCTCGCCGGCTTCGGAGCGTCACGACTGACACCTCTGCTGCCGACGCGACGGTGGATTGGGTAATCAGCGCGCCCTGCTCTTGGGCAGCCAGATAGACACAGGCGGCCGCGACGCCCGATGGCTGACAGCCGTTCGCGAGGGTTGTCCCCTCGGTGCGTTCTGCGAGTTTGTTCGCGCGTCGACGAATGTCGTGGTCCAACTCCAGCGCCGAGATCAGGCGTGGAATGAATGACGTCGGGCGCATTGGTGGTGCCGGAAGCTCCAATTCGCGATTCAGTGTTCGGTAGGCGTTGGTGATACGAGTGGACTCGACTCGGGCGGCGTCGACGACATCCTCGAGGAGGAGCGGGTGTTGGTTACACCGGCAGGTACCGTAAACACTCGCTGCGCCGATGGCCTCGATGGATCTGCCTCGAAGTAGATCCTCGCTCTGGGCGCTCCGGAAGAGCTGGCACGCCTGGTCACGAATCGATTCGGAAAGCTCGAGCGCACTTGCCAGCCGGCGTACCTCGCCCAACCCGTGTGCAAGATTCCGTTCCGCTTTGGACCGCCAGCGACCACGGGTCTGCTCACGTCGCATCCGGGCCAGCCGTCGGCGTTTCTGGCCTGAGAGTTCGTTCCCGTGCGCATCGGTTCCGTGGCCGATCTCGGTCGAGAGGCCTCGATCGTGACGGGCTGCAGTGAGTGGTGCCCCTGTTCGCTCGCGCTCGTCTGCATCGTACGCCCGCCACTCCGGCCCGTGATCGATACGTTGTTCCTCGATAACGAGTCCACAGTCCTCACAGACCGTTTCGACCGCGTTCGTAGTGACGTGTCCGTCGCACTCGGGACACTGGTTGGCGCTCGACTCCGTTTGGACGTCTTCGTCGAAGCCCGTTTCGTAGATGTCTCTGGTTGCCATGAATACACACGAGGGGACGCACGCGAATCGCGCTCTCGGAATGCCCCTCACCCATCACGGGGCAAATACACACCACACGGGACGGCGCTGACTCCGATGGACTGCGGTGGCGAAAGCCCGGCCGCGCAACGGCGCGCAGCGCCGTGAGCAGCCCGGACCGTGGAGGTGGTGGGAGGTGGCGGTGACCGCTACACACCAGCAAAAAAGGGGCGCGTCGCCCTGGCTCCTCCTCGACCGGGATGTCTGAATCCCAACCAGACTACATTTATTGGTGCCCAAGTCGTAGTTTTCCCGTTATGAAACCCGATACGCGCGAAATCATCAACGAGGAGCTCTGGCGGAGCGTCGTCTGGCTGGCCATCGGCCTGTTTGGCTGGTCGCTTATTCTCACGTCGACGGATGTGCTTGCGGCATCAGCACTCACCGCGCTGGGATTACCTCTCCTCACGGCTGCGGTGCTGGCAGCCCTAATGGTTGGGATCCGTCTCGCGACTGGCTTGGAGTTAAAAGCGAAGACCGAAGGCAGCCAGCTCCTCTGGTTGATTGTCGGGAGTGTGCTCGGTGGATTCGTCGTGCTCTACGACGTGCTCGTGAACGGACGTGGCCCACTCATCATCCTCGGCTACGCTGTCGCTGTCGGGTTCGGGGTCCTGATCTGGCGTGTTGCTCGGCGACAACAGTCGACAGTGTGAGAATGGATTGGCTCACTGCATACAACGGCCTCCTCGTTCGTATGGGACTGTATCTTTTGATTTTCTGGCCGACGGTCGGGTACTATGTGTACCGGGATTCGGTGAAACGAGGATTGTCCTCGCCGCAACTTCGCGGGGTCACGTATGGGTTCCTGGGAGTACCGGGGCTGCTCGTCTATTTGTACCGGAAATCTCGTGCAGAGACGCAGTCAGCGTAGCCGTCGAGGTATAGCCACAGAGAACGGTTCGAACAGCAGCATCTGCGGACAGTTGGACCCTATCAAACGAGCGCTATGTACGATAAGCCTCCCTCAACTCACCATCGCCTGTTTTCATCCCATAACATCGACCGACCACTCTAATTGGTAGTTACAGGGTATTGAGTGAGCCATCTCAATTGACAATTGACGGCCCATACTGAAGAACCAGCCCAGGAATAATTACGCCGACGAGAATGAGGACGCCGACAAGCACCGTATACGGAAGAGCAGTGAAGGTACTCAATCCGAGGAAGAGGGCCACCGCTACGAATACACAGACTGAAATCACAACGTTCTCGCGGGAAACAAGTGGTTCGTTCCGTACAATGATGACCATCGAAACAGCCAGCAGTACTAAAATCGCGATTACTGCAGCGGTGAACACCTGCATTGAGTCGATTGCAAGTCCGTAGAACAACCCCAGACCGGCGAGCACGTACGCAAGCCCCAAGGCTGCGAGCCCGGCCAACTCTGTGCGTGAACGGTCGGTTTCCTCGTTGTCCACAGTTGTTGGCATGTGATTATTTTGATGGCCACGATATAAAACACCCTGTGCATTGTCGGGGAATTGATCGCTGAGACCAGCCTACAGTATTCGTTTGATAGAATCTCCATGTTGCATACAGGGAAAGTATTTCCCTCTCACAGACAAGTATTAAGATATGCGATTTATGGGACTGGGGAAGTGGGAGATCGCCTCGATTCTGGCAATGGCGGCCGTTGCCGGTATTTTCGCGTATTCCCGGGCGGGGATGGGAGGTATCTCACTCCTTGTTAACGTACTTCTACAAGTCGTGATAGTTCTCGTCGTTGGAATCGGGTTCTTCCTGCTATTACATCATCTTGGCTTCTATCCCGGCATTGCGGACGACTACTTCGCTCGTCGAAAAGAGGACAAGAAAAAATAAGCACGCTCTACGTACCAGTCACGTCAGGAAGCATAGATTGATCTCGACCTCTGGAGGGACTGTCTATGATCTCCTCTGTTAGTCCGTCTACAAGGTCGTGGCTGCGCGCGCAGCGAAGCGAGCACGGAGCGGAGGGTGGGGCGGTGGGGCTTGGGTCGGTCTGGCACACAGCAAAAAAGAGGGTTGCTTCGACTGGCTATTCTTCCCACCACCGACCGCGCTCTGGGAATTCGATCCGACTCCAGCCCGTGATCGCGAGACTGCACCGACCTTGGTACCAATTTCTTAGCGTACTTGAATTGGGCTTCCTCAATTCTTGAACCACCGCCTGCTCCGAAGGATGTTCTTCCTTGATATTCTGTAGATCAGGTACTATACAAATCTATGAACGGATTGTGGGAGAAGCTGTCAGTTCCGGTGGGTATTTCTAAGCCCGTGCTGTATAAACAGCGCATATTCAGCACGGAGGGGATGTCAGAATCATGCTGTCCGAATCGCTCAGTGTAGAGCCTACATTCAGCACGACTAGTCCTTTATTTCACCCACTTCCTTCTGAACCAGCCGTTAGGTAGGTGTGCGAACTGAACGAGATGGTTCACCAGCGACGAGCGACTTCATAGGCTACTGTGGTTGGGAGGAGGACAACCAGTAAGACGAACGTGATTTCACCTGTTGTTGGGCCAGACTGCGTGAGGGCACTATAGACATAGAGTGCGGCGACAGCAAGCACACCGACGATAGCTGTGACGTATTGAGGGTCGCTCCACGAGGACGGAAATTCTGAGCCGGACATACCTTTCTAGTCTCCCGCTGATATGATATATCCTTCCTCTGTCTCGGTCACGACGCTTCTGACGGGAATCAGGGATGTTATGACCTAGTTTGTTCTATCGTTCATCTGTACTCACCTTTCGTTTGGTGGTTGCGCTGAAGGGTGTGCGAACTATCTCATTATCTGCTCTCAATTAGTGCATTTATGCTGCTGAATCCGTTCCGGTAGTCCGACTTTCCCACAGATAGGACACTCTTGCAGCGGTGTCGGCGGCAAGTTCTCCCATTCTCGCAACGCAGCCTTGAGATGCCACTGGACATCGTCTGATTCTGTACGAGTCAGTGCCTGCACGAGATACATTCGCAGCCGTTCGCGGCTTGTCGTTGTCTGTTGATCACTCATAACTGGGTCCGAGAGGACGAATTGTATCGCCCTCCACCCTTTTGAGGGCAGGACAAACCTCACGCTGCACGCTCACCTTCCTCGTCTTGGGAGCGCGTACACCGAAGCAAGTACTGAGTCGAGCTCGATCTGACTACTTCGGTGAGTACTCCATCCCCCAGAGTTCCTCGAAATACTCGAGTGTGTATTTCCCTCGACTGCCACCTTTGTACGAGTTGAACCGGTCGACGTAGTACATCACCTCAAGAAAGCCTTCTTTCTCGTGATGGACGCCCTGGTCCATCCGGGGCAGAATCTCGTCGAGGAGGAGATCGACCTGTTCGCGCTTGACGATGAACTGATCGCGGAGCGGGGTCAGGAGCGTCCGTGTATTGCTGATACCCTGCACGCCCCAAATGTACTGATCGCTCCGGTTCTCATTGGATTCGAGACTGGACACATGACAGTTCACGCCGCGAGCATCACAGTACGCACAAAGCGCCTCCATCAGGTGGTCACGATACGTCTCGGTGACCTCGATCTGCGGCTGAAGTCGATGGTCGACTCGATACTCACTATTCTGATCTACTTTCACGCCAATCCAGCCTTCTGCGTCGAGAGTTCCAGTCAACTGTTCGTGGGTGATTCGGAGCATTGGTGCAAGTTCAAAGCCGGTACTGTACCGCTCTCGGTCGGCAATTGAGATACGGATACAGCCCTCGCCGTCGAAGAAGCCAGTGAACCACGCATCGAAATCATGGGTCTCGGATGAACTGTTGGACATCGCGCTGCGCCCATCGGCGGCGCGGACAAACTCTCACTGCTACACATTGACCTCCCAGAAGAGGTCAACTCACCTTCCCATCCTACCTCACGGTCGTGGCTGCGCGCGCAGCGACCATTGGGAGCGAGCACGGAGCGGAGGGTGGGGCGGCGGGGCTTGGGTCTGGTCCGGCACACAAAAAAGAAAGAGACTGCGTCGCTCGCTATTCTTCCCACCAACGGCCGCGTTCTGGGAACTCGATACGCGACCACCCGGTCAGCGCGATTGAGCACCGGCCTTCGTACCAGTTCTTGGCTGCTGCCCGGAACCGGACCGTTTCGCCTTCCTGCACCACTGTCTGCTGCGATTTCTCCCAGCAGGTGAACTTGATTTTTCCACTGTCATCCGCTATCAGCCCGACTTGCTGGATGCTTGAGGAGGAAGGCTCCCAGAGGGTCTCGATTGTTCCTTCGACCGTCACTTCCCCGACGGGCACGTCCGGCACATCTGCGACGGGCACGATTGCACCGGGAACTGCCTTCAGTTCCTCCAACGTCTCCAGCACCGCCTTGGTCACGTCCTGGCCGCGTTCCACCCTCTCGGCCAACTGCTTCGCGACGACCGCTCTCGACCAGCCGCCCTGCACTTCGTCGCTGATCCGCATCGCCTGCTCGTTGACCGCCGCGAGTTCCTCCTGCGTCAGCTTCTCTCGGGGATCCGTGCGCTCCACCGGTTCGGGCTCGTCTCGGCCACACTGCTCGACGACGACCTTTCGCGTCCGCTTCGCGCGTCCCTCCTGCTGACTGAGTTCCGCCTGGGCACTGATGTGCTCCAGCTCGGCTTCCCGGGCCTCGATGCGCTCTTCCTGTTCGAGGGTCTTCCCGAACAGGTGATCCGGGCCTTCCTCGACCCGCGCGTCCGGATGGTTGGAATCGACTTTCGCCTGCACTTCCATGTCGACCGTCGCCCGGAACTCCGGCGTCCCGTCGACGACCTCGAACCCATCCTCGTCGACCTCGACGTCATCGTGTTTCTCGAAAGCCTGTTCATCGACCGAAACTACATCCGTGGTGACGTTCTTACTTGACATTGGAATCACTCACAGGTGATTTCCGACGAAGGCGCTCACGCGCCGACACCGCGATGCTCCTACATCGCGGTTTTCCGACGACAACGACCGACAGAACCATCTGCGCGCTCTCGCTCGCGCCTTCGCGAGCGCCCTACCGGGCGCGAGCGAGAGCGCGCCTGCATGAGGTGGCCCCAACCAGCTCCGCGCGCCGACCCGCCCGGAGCGAGCGGCCAGCGGAGTAAGCGTGGGGGGTGAGCAGCCACGCCGCGCAACCCCCCGCGCTTACCCGCTGGCGTCGAGGGCACATTCACTTTAGCCCGGCAGCCCGCCCGCTACTGCAGGCAGGCAGCCCGGAATGGTCGGTCGCGAGCGACGCGGAGGGCGGCAGCGGCGAGCGGGGCGGGCCGGTACGCACACACCTGTCCAGCCGGCCGCGACACTCGGCGACCCAGCTACCGTCCTGGCGGACTCAGAAAGGGCGAGGCCGCCTCGGCCGTCCCCCGACCCCGTAAGCACCGCAGGGACGAGGAGCGCAGCGGTGGTCGCGGGATGCCGAGCGGCCGAGGGCTTTCAGGGAACGTCGCTGTCGACGAATTCGATCGCGTTACTGATCCGGTGCTCCGGCTGGCTCGTCGAGAAGGACATCGACGCCGTCGTGGGTGACAGCGAGCTGAATCCCTTCCACAGTGAACCGGACTTCTACGTCGCCGGCTGAGGATGCGAGAAGCTGCTCGAGTGCCTCGACGTCGACGGCGTCGTGGAGCTGATACGAATCACTCGCCAACCCGTGGGCTTCCAGTGTCTCGACGATTTCAACGAGTAGATCAGGGGATGTATCTGAGTCTCGGGGGGTGGAGGGAGCCATTGTGGCCTTAGCGGGTACATAGGGCGAATAGGAATTAAAAATAGGGATTCGACGAACCGTCGCTGCGGGCTTTCAACCGGTCCCTCAGTAGTCGTCCTGTGCGTTCAGCTCCTCGAGGAACCAGCTGGCGGCGGTCCCGATCCGAACGCCGTCGACGTTGCGCATCTCAAGGCCGTTCGTGGCGGTCCGAAACGGCTCGTCGTCGACGAGGATGCGATGGATGACTGTCCGGACCGATTCCGTTCCATACCTGTCGACGAGCGCCGCGACCGCCGTATCGAAATGCGCATCCTCGTGCCCAGCTCGCGGGTTCTGCGCCCGGTGGATCACGAGGTCAACCACATCGTCGACCGATGCGTGCTCGGGATTCCCGGTTTGCTCACGAACGTCATAGTTGGACTCTATATCAGGCATTGCGAGTCACTCCGCCGCGTCGTCCGTATCGGTCCTCGCAGGGTCGGTTTCTCGTTGCCGGCGGATCGCAGCCAGCGTCTCCTCAAGCGTACCCACACTCTCGATCGACGCGAGCTCGTCGGTAATCTCGTCGATGAGTGCGACTCGCTCGCCGGCGGTCTCGTCGCCGGCGGTCGTGTCGATCGATGCGACGCGAAGCGCCCGCGTTTCGTGCCAGCCACAGTCCCAACAGTCACGGGTCACCTCGATATGCTCGTCCTCTTCCGCTGCGAGGACGGCGTCGGACAGCGACGTTGAAAGCGGCCGGTCCGGTCCGACCTCGAGGGTGACTGGGGACCCGCACGCGGGGCAGTCCATAGTCATCCCGAGGAGCGCCCGTCTGTTGAAGATAGCGGAGCGACGGGACAGCGACACAAACAGTGCCGATAGGCCGTGGGACGGTGTAGCCACGGCCAACTGTGATCCTCCCCCCGTGGTCGCCGTACCACTCGCGTCGAAGAGCGCTCGGCGGGTCAGTCAGAGACAATGTGCGCGTCGAGGTCGCGCGTCCAGTACGTTGCTGGCCCGCTTGGACTACACCGCGCACAGACCTGTATCGGACCTTCGAGATGGCCGAGTTCGATCCGAAACCGTGTGAGCGCTGCGAGCGCGTCGACGACGAGGCCACAGCTGTCACAGGCGTAGTGATCACAATCATCGGGATCCGGCGTCTCTTGGATCGCACAGTCGACGCAAATCGGGTGGTTGACCCGCTCTTCCTTCCCCCACGTGTAGGCGATCCCGGTTTCTGTCCCGGGTGGAGCCTCGCAGAAGGCACAGCCGGCCAGCGTCTGCTGCATCACTCATCCCCCTCGCCGGCGTCCCGGGCGGCCGTCCAGCCCTCGTGGAAGACGGCGAGCTGCTGCATCGATTCGAACGCTGTGTCGCTGGGCTCGTGAACGAGGAGCCGCTGGTCGACGACCGGTGTGACTGTCCCGGCATCGTATAGCTCTCGAACCAGCTGGCGGGCCGTCTCGTCGTCAAGATCCGCCGTCGATGGTGACCGCGCATCCCGATCCTGAGCGAGCAATTCCGCTTCGAACCGTTCGTGATCGTCTGCCGTATCGTCGTATCTATCCGGACCAGACATACGAATCAGGGGCAACGCACGAACCGCCCCGCACCCCATTCTGGGGCACAATAAACAGTCGCCATAGCCATCCATTCTCAGGCACGATGTCGACCTGCTCCCTCACCCTCCACGCCCCACGCCATCGTCTGGGTGGCAGCCTACTCTCGCTTGGCCTGCGGCCTGGCACCTCGGCCCTGTTGGCCGCGAACGCAACTTTGGGCGGCCACCCCCACCATATATCGGTTGATTTTTCGGCTGTCAGGTCTCCTCAAATCGCAAGACGGCGTGGCCTGACAGCTGATTTGATAGAGCAGGCGAGATCACACCTATTCGGAGACAGCTGTCTAGTGGAGCCGTCTTGCGGTTTTGGATGTAGATTCCGGTAGAGTTCTGACGGCTGTCTAGTGCCGTTCGGAGGAGGTGTCAGGTTACTACGTCGGCCGAATGATTCCATATCTCATCCTCTCAAAGTGGTCTACTATTGTCCGGATTTCTTCTCCCGAATACCACTTCTCGAAAGCTGAGGATTGGATTTCAATCGTCCTGCTCGTCAGAAATAAGATCCAGAGAGTAGCGAATGGCCTCCTCGGTGCGATATGGATCTATCGAAGCTTTCCGCTTAACCGCGTCTCCATGTGCTAACGGATTCTCGAGTACTGCCAGTTCATACGACCCGTCCTCGCTGGATCCATCATACACTCGATAGAGATAGAACCGGTCTTGATGGGTCAGGGCTTGTTGGACCTGGCCGTCATCCAAAGTTACGTATCCCTGTTGACTTGTACTGCTTTTCACCTCGATATATCGATCTATGAGGGTTCTGTCAGGGTCTGATTCGAATGCCTCTTTGCGTTCCTCCGTCTCAAAACTCAATACGTCACACCCATAGCTTTCGCTTCCTTGGATATGTGAAACGAGGATTGGGAAACGTCCCGCGTCAATTTCGAACCAGTATGCGAGTTTTTCGGCTCCTTCAGAATCGGGTACATCGTATGTTCCCGATGTCGACCGGCTCTGTGATGTCTGGGATGTTCGGCGAATCGTGATGGATCTTCCCTTCACCGGGTCGAAGCCCTGTTGCTTTGATGAGACGCCCTCTATCGATTCGTCGATGCCAGATTGTGCTGTCGAAGCAGATGTTTCGTCAGCTGTCTGTTGGGAATTGACAGCCGATCCGTCACGCGAGGGGGTATCTCCCGATCGCTCTCTTTCTGTTTTCTTGGTTCGATCCATTCCGTCCGTGACTTCAGGCGCAGTGAAAACCGAGTCCGACTCTACAGAGGTTTCACCTGTGAGGTGCGCTCTAGATTCACGTAAGCGCTTATGCGCGGATTCGTCACCTAAGAGCACCTCCAAACGCTGACTCCGATCATTTGCTGTTGCGAGCGAGAGAATATCCTTGCTCAGCTTCTTATCAAGGATATCTGAAAAAACATCTCCGACCAACCGAGCAAGATGGTCATCAGTCACCTGTGGTCTCCCGTCGAGAATATCGGGCACAACATACACTGTCGAATCGTCAATGAGGTACGATCCTGGTTGAAGTTCGATATCGAAGGTATCGCTACCAACTGATGCAGTCGCCTTTACCGCGTTACATAGGACGATCTCTGCGTCGCGTATCGCCCGTAGCTCCCGGCGATTATCGTCGCCATCAACTCTGAAGGCGTAAATGAACGGCTTCAACTCTTCAACCTCCTGCGAAAACTCGTCCATATACAGGTGGTGGTCGTAGTCGACGTCTGAAATGTTGATATCAGAGTTTGTGAGCCCCTCTACGCCGAAGAACTGTTTCACCTTCTCAGTACCTTGGCGGTTATCGAGCCTCAGTGAGGGGTATCTGTCCTCAACTGGTGCAGGAATTGAGTCGGTGTTTGTGTATCGCAGCTCGGACACCGGATAGTACCCTTCGACTCCCTCGTGAGTTCCGAACATTTCCCCATTCTCAACGAAATCAGCACGCAGAGATGCTGGTGGAGTCTCGTCACTTTCGCGGTTCTTTAGCAAGGTTCGATAGACCCGCTTTGCCACCTTGCCGTCCGGATCCCGATCAGGAAGGTTAAACAGAATTTCGTAGAACGATTCCCACGAAAGATCGGCGAGTGTATTCGTTACACCCAGGTCTCGGAGCGTTTTGGAGATGTCAGTTTCGTCAACACCCAGTTCGGAGAAGAGCGGATATTCTGGATCTACTGCCGGATATCCAACTAATGGCGAGATATCCTCCGCTAACGATGCTGTCGAGCAAGTCTGTGGAGTCTGAAGATCCGTCTCCCCACTTTGGACAGGAAGCCACATGCTCGTTCGGAGAATCCAGTAAGGGTGGGATGGTACAGACTGCTCGTTAAGCGATTTCCAATTTTGGTGGTACTTGGGTTTGATCTCAAGTATCGCGTCTGATCCATTCTTCCGCCACCGATTGGTCGTCTCTGGAATCGTCGCAAGCCACGCGAGTATCGCATACGGATGTGCGCTTTCGACGATCTCCTCAAGTCGGTCGACTGTCTCGACCCTTCGTAGCCGATAATTCCGTGTCGACGTAACGTCATTCGGGGTTTCTTTTGTTTCACTCCCGAACTCAGCTGGATAGTCTAATGTCTCGAGGACGTGGTCAAAGAAGTCAGAATTACTCATCTCATGTTGCTCTAATCGCGGCTCATCGGCGACACCCAACCAAAGCAAGAACGACTCTAGCCTGCTCAAATCGTCACAGAAGTCTAATTCTGTGGGACTTACGACGAACAGCTCCTGATCTACTGACTCATACAGATGTTCGACCAATTTGCCGTTGGGGTACTCACCCGTTAGATAGAGAGAGTTGGCCTTTGCGAAAGTCCCGGTACGTGTCGGAATAAAAATCGAGACTTCTGAGAGGCTCACGCCCTTAGCACCGGCTTCGTAGAGGTTCCATAGCCCCCGTAGCATCTTTCGGCGCCAATGTGCCTCTGACTCCGGATCCTGAGAAACGCGGTCGTTCGCTTCAGTGACAACCGCTTGGACTAACCCTGAAAGCTCGTACTCACGAATATTAAACGACGATAGCTTCATTCGCAAATCTCGAATACTGGTTAATCCCCAGTTCGACTGCAGCTTTGATGCAAGATCGGGGTGAAGAATATCTCTTGGAACCCATGAAGGGAGTGTAATCGACTCCCCTTGTGGTGGGAGGAATGTCGTTCGTTCAGACGGGATTGTAGTACCCTCGCCATCGATCAGAAGACGCGGTGGAGTCTCGTCTCCAATGAGATTATTATCGACGAGACGGGTGATGATGCCTGCTCGGGCTGTCATAGACAGGTCGCTTGAAATACTATCGAGTCGGGTTCGTAGGTCTGTGTAGTCGATGTATCCAACGTCTAGACGATCCAGCTGGTTCCTCACATCATGACTATTCGTGTGCAGACAGACATCGTCGAATAGCTCTCCTTGGAGTAGGTCATCAAAATCACCGGAAATCCGCTTTGCCTGTGCGGGGGTTGTAAAGGAACCATCCTGCACTGGAATAAGAGAACGCGTAGCAACTTTTGACTCAAGCAACTGCTTGAACGAGGTTTGGTCTTCATCCGGTGCTCCGAGGTTGTTTAGCGTAGAACCGATTGGTCCAGTGGGTGAAACTGTACGGAGAGCGGCCCACGGGGTTTCTTTAGATCGGTGGTCCTCCGCTGCATCAATCATCTTCGACGCTAATCGTTCAGCGACGAATCGATTAGCATCGCTCTCTATCAGGTGATTTCGTGACTCTGTCACCTGAAACGTGGCGTGCGCCAACATCGGAAATGGGAACGAGACCTTGGTAGGGAAGAAAACAAAGAGATCAGATGGTAGCTTTGTCCATCCGGTGTCCTCGGGGATAGCGATTTTAATCTCGTACCGGTCTTTAGTTTGCGAAGTGGTGGTATATTCCTCCGGAATTTCTCCTGAGTCTTCGAATATTTTCCACGTAGTCGGTTCACCGCTGCCGTGGTCAACAATAACTTTCTCCTCACCGCGTTCGACACTCCAATCCTCTTCTCGTTCTGGACTGCGAATACGAAGATCGTCTACGCTCCGTAGGAACAGCGTGAGCTCTTTGAAGAGGGAGTTGATCTCCTTCTGAACTTGGTTCCGACTACCGCTGTCAAACAGAGGAATGCAGATTACAGTGTCGTATCCTTGGGCCTTGATTTGTTGCCCTTGTTTGTAGACTTCCTCAAAACGTGTATCTACAACGTCGCTCTCTGAGAGAAGTCGTGGCGTGCTCAGCGTTGCGATTGGACTTGAGGCACCCCGCTGCTCGTATCGCTTAGCTTTCCTATCAATTTCGTCGTTTTCGGCACGGAGTTTGTTTAAAAACTCAGATGCGAATTGGTCCGAGAATCCGATCGATACGTCCCCGCTGTGTATGAGTACGTCCGAACTCCAATTCAAAATAGACCGAAATCCAAGTCCCTTGTAGCCGATACACTCCTCCCGGAATTGTTTCGGGCTATTGTCGCTGAGCATTAAGGAACTGATTCCCTCGCGGGAGAAGGGGTCCCCACTATTAGCGACGAATAGGCCTTCCTCTGTCAGTTCTATCAGGACATCAACCGAACCGGACGATTCCCAGCCGGCATCGTCAGCGTTCTGAATGAGCTCCAGTAGTCCACGACCAGAATATCCGTCAATATGCTTCGTCTCTCGATTATAGTCCGAAAAGAGTCGATCCTCGTCACGATGGTAGACGTCTTCCATCTTCTGGAGTTGGTCTTCCACCCAACTCCCCCATTCTTCAGACGAAGTATTTGGCACACAATCAGACAGTCGGGCAGGGGATTTATTGGTGTTGACCAGATTTCCGATTGAGCGGTTCCTAAGGGCCGAGAGATTGGATCGGTTGTAAGGAGATGGGGAAATCTTCAGTACTGACTCATATTATATTCTGTAGGTCGTATTGAGGAGCTCCTCTACCGGTTGAACGAAACTATTTGTTTCGCTCGATCCAGAGGGGACGGACCGTCAGTCTCGTTTTTTTCTTCTCCCGATTTGAGATCCTGTTCCGACTCTCGATCCTTGAGAGCGGACTCCAATCGATTCCGTTCTGCGCGTACCGTGGTTAGTTCCGTTCGGAGCTGGTCAATCTCCGCTTCCAGATCTTCAATTTCCTCTGATTTCTCGTCCAATTCAGACTCGAGTTGCTCAACCTTCGCTGACAGCAGCCGGTTCTTTTCGCGAAGGTGAACACGGTTCAGGTCACTCGTTGTCTCACCGCTCTCAGGGGCTTCAGTACCCGTTGTCAATTCCTCATCCTCCTCTTCCTCTTCGGGCTGGACTGGCTCTCGGCCGTGCTGCAGCCCCGCCGCTTCGATGG
Organism: Halogeometricum sp. S3BR5-2; assembly: GCF_031624635.1. Classification (NCBI taxonomy): domain Archaea; kingdom Methanobacteriati; phylum Methanobacteriota; class Halobacteria; order Halobacteriales; family Haloferacaceae; genus Halogeometricum; species Halogeometricum luteum. The sequence continues at coordinate 58,672 of NZ_JAMQOQ010000008.1, forward strand.
CTTCCAATGTCTCGTTGTAGGTTTCGTACCCGGGGAATCCCTCGTAGGTTCCTTCCTCACCCTCACGATCGACGAACGCGTCCTCTGGACAGATCTCGAGCGCGACAGCTGCTTTCCGAACGGCCCAGAAGGGCATCTGGTCGTAGGTTCCGCCGTCGACGCGGTCTGACCCGACGTCTGGAACCCACACCGGAATGTCGTAGCCGGCGCTCCGCAGTTCATCGACGGCCGCCCAGTAATCCTCCCCATCGAGATCCGCATCGGCGTCGGAGATAATCCCCGTCGCGAGCGCCATTAGCTTCGCCGGCCCGCCCCCGGCGTTCACCTTCGAATCGCCGAAGGTGTTGGCCTGCTCGTCGACGAAACAGGACTGCCCGCTTTCGCTGTGCCGCCAGCATGGGTCGAACTGCGGCCGCGGCTGGTTTGGATCCGTATCGTAGGCATCGCTCGCGTAGTGCCGGGCGATCTCGGTGATGTCGATATTCTCGACAGCCTCGTAGACGTCCTCTTTGAACGGCGTAATGGGCCGGCCTTCGAGGGCGCCATCGAGTTCTGCCATCCGCTCCTCACGTCGCTGAAGCGCCGCCTCACGCTGTCGCTCTCGCTCCCGTTCCCGCTCGCGCTCCGCTTCGATCCACGCCTCCAGCGTTGTCCGCCACCCGTCGTGGTCCTCGTACAGATCCGGCCAGAGCGTCGCGACCAGCGAGTCGACGGAGTCTGTGTGCTCAACCTGCGTGAGCTCGTCGGCCCAGCTGACGGCCTGCTCGATGAGGGTGTCATCGACGGTCTCGAACGGACGGAGCTCGTAGCGAACGTCGTCGGTCGTGATGGGCGTGACGACAGCATCGTGATCAGCGTGAACCGACAGCGGCGGCTTGTACTGCCGATTCTTGTTGTTCACCCAGTCGGGCTGGATGACGTCGCCGGCGCCGTCGATGCGTTCGTTCACGCGGGCCTCTGCCTCTTGGAGCCACGCGTTCGAGCGGTCGAGAAACTCGTCGAATACCCGTTGGAGCGCATCCGGATCATCGCTGAAGTGATCCGCAATCGGGAGCGTGGCCTCCGGGGCTCCGAAAATGTACGCGCCCCCGACGGAGTCCAGCGCATACACAGCGTCTCGCGTGCCGTACAGCGTTGCATACTCCTCGATGTAGGCCTCGAGGGTCCGCTCCACGAGGGTACGCGTCTCGGCATCGAGGTGGTCACGTTGCGGCTTGATATCATCAGCGAGGTCAATATCGCCCCAAGCGGGAACCGCCCGGATGTCGGCATACCCGGGGGTCGGGGGCTCATCCTGCCAGACGGTCGTCCCCTCGGATTGGTCGTACCGACAAGGTTCCCACCGCTGGAAGGCCGACGGCGTCTTGTAGGTGGTGACGGCATAGAGGGTCCGTTCGAGGCGGTCGTGAATCTCGTCGTAGTCGCGATCGAGGCGGGTAACCCGCCCGCGCTGCGGATACCCGGCCTTGATCGCCTCCACGTCGTCGTGGTCGCGTTTGATGTACCACCCGACGAAGTCGTTCAGCCCGATGGTTGGATAGTCTTTGACGGCCGCCAGCGCCTCGTAGACGGGTTTGGCGCGACGGTAGTGCTCACTGATAGCTGATTTTGAGAGCGTCATCTCGTGTGCTCCTGCACCTCCTGAGCGGGAGCAGAACGATTACACACTGACATCGGTCGATTCCTCCCGGTCGCCGGCGTCGGCCAGCTCGATTCCGACGTAACACCGTTGCGTCTGTCCGTCCAGCCACTTTTTGCCACGCTCGAACTCAGCGTGGTCACGAAGGGCCTGTGTGAACCGGGTTTTCGGCTTCACCTCGTACTCCTCTGTCGCCGCATACTGCTCGTACGCATCGTAGACATCGGCGACTGCGACGACCCCGTCGTCGGATTCAACGATGCTATCGCGGACGAATGCTTGGATGCCGAACGGATCGTTCTCGTGGTCTTCCTGAGTCATGGATTGCTCATCGGCAGGTTCGTCTGGCTCCACACCTGCCAGATGGAGTTCATTATTTTCGATCGCTTCTGTGAGCGCAGCGAGGTCTTTGGTCGCGTCAGAGTCCGGGGTGTAGAGCTCGAGATTCTGCTCATCCCCGATGACGCCTATCGCATACGAGTCACCCGTGTACTCCGGAACGGGTAGGTCGGTACTGGGCACGAACGGGCGCTTGACAGGTACCCAGTCCGCTTCGAATGCCTCGCGGGACTCGTAGGTCTCGGGGAGTTCTCCCGGCCTGAAGACGGTGTATGTCTCGCTCTCGGCGTCGTAGCTGTATGTCGCCGGGAACTGATCTTTCGACACAGCGTCGAAGGAGTCGATCCGGGCGTGCTGGTCTCCGGCACTATCCTGGAGGACGAACGCACCGTCCCGCTCGAACCAGCGGGTGTGGCGACTGCCGCCAGTGGCCGGTCGGACGGCCGTCACTCCATCCGCGGCTCGCGCACCACCGTTGAATGTGACGTTGTGGTTCATCGTATACAGCCGCGTCTCACCGGATGAGAGCTGATTTCGCGGCTCGCGGAGGATCTTCGCGAGCCGGTCGGCAATCTCGGCAGCCGGTTGATCGTCGTGGTCTGCGACGACGAACAGCGGGATTCGCTCCTGTTCCTGGGCTTTCCGGAGGTTCGAGAGGACCTTCGCCGGCCGGACGTGGGTGGTGGTTTCGACCTCCACCTGGAGCTCCCTGTCGAGATCCGGATGCGTCGCGATGGCGTCGGGGCGGGACTCCCCGTTCTGATCGAGCACCTCCACGGAGAACCCCGTAGTTGCGAGCGACTGCTCGACCGTTTCAAGAACTGAATCGTGGTGCTCGCCCCCGCCGGTCGGTGACGTTGACGTGTCGGGCGTGGCTGCCTGCTCACCCTCATCCGTGAGCCGACACTGAACTGACGATCCCCCGTCCGGGAGATCGACCTCGATGAGCGAGGACGCCTCCCGCACCTCCGGAAGCGTCTCGTAGCCCTGCGCCTCGATAGTGCCTTCCTCGATGCGCGAGAGCAGTTCCTCGTCGACGTCCTCGACAGACACCCAGCCGTTCGTTTCGCGGACGTTGTTCGACAGCTGGACGGCGCGGATCGCACGGGCCATCGCGACCTCCAACGGCAGATCGTCGGCGTTCTCCAGAGCGACGTCAGTCGCCGCGTCACGGCTCTCCACGGTCGTCCCGCCGGCGACCCCGTACTCCTCGCGGGTATGCTCGTGGACGGCCTCCAGGGCGTCTTGGAACCGCTCTTCCTGCGCCCCGGTCAGAGGCTGCTCGCTATCGGGATGCCCGGGCGGAATCGGGAGGGGTTCGATACTGAACGGGTCCGGGCCGGTTTCGCCGAACTCCGGACTCGGGAGCTGAGCGATCCACTCGCCACGCGGGAGTGAACTGATCCGATTCTTGAACTCGACGGGATCCATCGCCTCGTGTGAGAGTGCCTCGGCGATGTCGGCGTCGACGGCGATCTTCCCGACGAGCGGACTGCCGATGTTGTTCAGGACGTTCAGATAGACCTCGCGGTTGCCAGCCTCCTTCATCTGCTCGGGGAACTGCGTCACGAGTTCGATGGATAGCCGGAACTCCCGCCCCTTTTCGAGCAGCGTCGTCAGCGTATCCGAGACGACGACGGAGGACGCTTCGTCGATGAGCAGGTTCGCCACGTAGTCGTCCGGCTTGCGGGCCAGCTCGTCGCCGTCGCGACGCTTGACGGCGTCGTAAAGCTGCGTCAGAATAACGCCGGTCATCACACGGGCGGCCTCGTCGCGGAGATCGCCGAGGTCGAAGATGACCACCTTGTCCTCGTCGAGGAGGTCGCGGAAGTCGAACTGCGACTGGGTATTGTTGAAGATCCGTCGGAGGTGGGCGTCCTGCGTGATGTAGTCCATCCGGTTGCTGATGCCACTCACGACGTTCGAGAACGTCGCCGGGTTCGAGCGCAGGTGTCGCTCCAGTTTCTCCGCGACTTGCGGGTCGCTGGCTCGCGGTGCATCTTCGGGTGTCGAATCTGGTGGGCCGGCGGCATGGAACTGGGTCACCGCCTGCTCGAACTGGTCGTGGGTGAAGTAGTTCGTATCCTGCCGGAAGTGTCCGTTTTCGAGGCCGTACTCCTCGTCGTACATCGCCTTAATGAGGTACTTGATGAGCGTCGGCGAGGCGATGGCGTCCTCGTACCGCTCCGGCCCCATCACGAGCTTGATGAGCTCCTCGTAGTGGTCGGCTTTATCCTGGATCGCGTCGACGCGACGGACTCCATCCTCGAGCGCCGGCGTAATGTCGAAGAACGCGAAGCCAGGCAGGATGTCAGGCACCGAGAAGTGGAGGACGTTCTCCTCGAGGTCCTCAGTCCCGAACCGCTTCGCGTGAGCCCGCATATAGTTCTCGGGGAGGTTCCCGCCCTTGGAGTCGATGAGGAACACTGGGCCCGTGGTATGGTCGTACAGGGAGAGCGCGTCGTTGATCAGCGCGACCGATTTACCGGCGCCGCTCTTCGCGAACCGGCCGACGTGAAACGGCAGCAAATGCGGAGGAATCCGCATCGGCTCTGACGTGGGCGTGCCGTCCTCCCCGAGCCCGCGGCCGATCGCCATCCCGGAGTCCGTGAACGCATCCATGTGGTCCTGCGCCGGGAGCGGCAGGGGCGTCCGGCTCTCGGGTTCGGCGTCGGACCCCCGCCCGCCCTCGGTCGTGAGGTCAGTCGCCGGTGGAACGACCACGAAGTTCGCCAACTCAGCCGGCCCGAGGACGAGATCGGGTCGTGTTTTCCGCCAGTCGCTCTTGGTAGCCAACGTAGCGTTGAGTACCCGGTCGGCGTGCTTCTTGGCCCGCCGCCCCTTTCGAAGCCCACGGCGAATGCGCTTCGGTCGGAGTCGATAGTGTGGCCCGTTCAGGTGGTCAAACACGGACCCGATATCGTCGAGACGATGGTCAACCCGCTCTCGTTGTCGGTCGGAGGTCACGAGAGAAAGTGCCCGCAAATTCACCGTGAACGTGTGCTGTGGCTCCTTCTCGTCGATAGCCTCGACTCGCTCCCGCCCACCGATGTCGAGATACCGACGCTGTCGCCCGGTGTTCGACGGGCTCTGTGGTTCGTTCTCCGTATTCCCGAGGAGTTCTCCGAAGAACCAATCGACGACCCGGTCTTCGCCTTCACGGAGCTTCCGCTGGCGCTCTCGTGCCTCGTGCGTCCAGTCCGATTTCCGCTGAAAGAGTACCTGGAAGGCGATCGGGTGTTCGGCCCGGGTCAGCTGATCGATGAGTGACGCGAGCGGGGCCCGAGCGTGATCGTCATCGTCGTCTTCCGTATTCGTGAATTGGGGTAGTGTCGTCATCCAGTCTTCCCGCCGGGTAGCCTGCCCGTGCCAACTGATTCCGAGTGGGGTCGTCTCATCGACGGTCGGTTGCGCATGGGCCGGCTGGTGATCGGCATCGGGCTCGGAATTTGACGGATCAGCCGCTGTGGGCTCGTCACTCAAATCGGCCTCGAACAAGACTTCGTCCTCGTCCTGCGACGTAGTGCTCTCCGACAGTACACTTCCGCCATCACCGACCGGTTCCTGCCCCGTCGAATCGAAGAGAGTCACGGGCTCTGAATCCGAATTCGGGTCTCCGGAGGATTCCTCAGCTATCCTGGGGTTCATTCCGTGGCTATCGTCTCCTCCGGCACTGTAGTCCTGAGACGGGTCTGCTGTCGATGGGAGTAGCTTCGCTTCCAAGTCAAGGGTGACCCGCTCGAACGTGACGGTCGGAGGATACAGCGTCCGGAGGCGTTCCTCGAAGGCATCCAGCCGGCGGTCGGCCCCGTAATAGAACTCGACCGGCTCGTCTGCCCCCTCACTCACTGCGAGGAACTCGAACACCGGTGGCGGATCGCCGAAGGGACCGATACTTGCGAGGAGTCCGTCGTTGCCAGCATCAAGGCCGTGGAGGCCAGCCAGCTGACGGACGACGGTCTCCGGCGCGAGATCGCTCCGGGAGGGAGTGATCCGGATATACTCGTTACCGTTAGCCACTGTCGGGAGTTCTGACGGGGTCTGCTCAGTCATCCTCCTGAGAGGTAGTGCTAGTTGGTTCACCGCCGTCGGCACGCGTGCCGGCGGGTCGGCTATCTGGATTCGTCACGCTCGTCGTCGGTTCGGGCTCGAGCTCGGCCACGTCCGCAGCGCCTCCGTCGATGACGTGGGCCTCGTAGTCGCTCGCCCGAATTCGGAGTGGGAACCAGCCCTCCTGGTCGATGCCGACGAGCGCTTCCGAGTAGCCGTCCTCGTCCTCGCCGGCCTTCGCGGAGGTGACCCAGTTCACCTGGCGCTCGCTGAGGTCGAACCACTTGGCGATCTTCTCTTTCTCCTCGTTGACGCGGTGGAGGACGGTCAGCGAACAGAGGTTCGCGATGGTTCGTGCCTCCGGCGTCAGCGCGAATTCGCCCCCCGTTTGCGTGATGAATTCGAGGCTCAGATCGAAGTGGCGGCTGTGTCGGACGGCCGTCTCCAGGAAGTCCAGCGAGACAGCGTCGTTCATCAGGTAGTGCGCCTCGTCGATACAGAAGACGACGCGCTTGTCGGTCTGCTTGACCCGCTCGTAGACGCTGTTGAACAGCACCTGCATCATCAGGCTGGTTTCCGCTCGGCCACGGGTGCCCTCCTCTTGGTGGAGATCGAGGTAGATGACCTTCGAATCGAGGTCGAACTCTGAGGGGCGGGCCAGATTCTCGAGTTCACCGCCTTCGCGGAACGACGGCCGGAGGTCCTTCAGCAGCGACTGGGCATCGGACTGGACGGCTTCCTGCTCCCCATCCGTGACGTACCCGTACTCTTCGGGATCTTCCACCATCTCTTCGAGGACCGTGATGACGTCGTGAATGGTGGGCGAGTCCCGGGTGTGCGTCTCCGGATCGCGGGTGATTCCGCGCTTCTCGTAGGCTTCCTGGACGGCCCGCCGGAGCGTCTGGTTGCGCTCGCCGAGCGGATGGTCCGCGACGTGCTCGAAGAACGTCGCGAAAAAGGTCATCACCCAGTTGATCTGTTCGCCCCACGGGTCGATGTCGTCGACCTCCTGCAGGACGTGGTCCGGCGTCGGTTTGATTTCCAGCGGGTTCAGCCCCCGCCGGCCACCGACCGTGATGCGCTCGCCATCGAGTGCCTCGTTGACGCCGGCGAACCCCCGCATCGGGTCGAGCATAATGACGACCGTATCCTCGTCGAACATCGCGCGCCGCACCAACCGGAGCTTGGTCGCGAACGATTTGCCCGCGCCGAGCCGGCCGATAACCATCATACAGTAACCGGTTTGCCGCTTGAATCGGTCGAGGATGAGTGGACTCGAATTCAGCGCGTACGTTCCGTACTCGATGCCGGGTTCCGCAAACGCACCGGAAACGAAGGGGAACATCGCGCCGACCGCCCCACCGAGCATCGGCGTCTTGCTGTCGAGCGTCTCGTTGAACTGATCGAGGGCGATTGGGCTCGCTGAGGTGAACGTCTTCAGCTGTGACCACCGGGGCGTCACCGGCGTCAGATTCGCAGGCGCTTGTCGGGCTGTCGTCGACACCGACTCGGCGTCGATGTTCCCGCGGTCGTCGCCTCTGACCGTGAGATACATCGAGACGTCGAACGCCTGCATCGTCGTGTTCCGAAGGACGTCGTACATCTCCTGGTGGTCCTCGAGGTCTTTCTCGACGCCCCGGGCGCTCGCACGATGCTTTTCGGTCAGGTACTCGTAGTCGGCTTCGAGGTCCTCGATCTTGTTCTCCAGCGAATCCAACGTCTCTCGCGTATCACGAGGATCGATGTGGATGCTGACATCTGTCTGTTGGGTCTCGGCGGCCGCGTACAGTTTTTCGAGGAAGCCGTCCATCGGAGCATCGGGATACTCACCGACCCACAGACTCTGCGCCCACTGGGTGTCAGTCTGGAGGGCGCTGGGCGTTCGCTCGATACTCGACGGCGAGACGACGGTCTGATGGATCTCGGGGATGCCGTCGACTGCCTCACCGTCGGCCTCGTAGTCCACGGTAAACTGTGATTCAGCATCTTCCCCCTCTTCGTCAGGGGCCTCGTCTGCCGTGGCCTCGTCGTCGGTTTCCGAACTATCCGAGCTGGTGAACGGAAGCAGGTTTCCAATCATGACTTGTTGATGACGGGGGACGTTCGAAGCACCTGTTCGGGGTCGCCGTACTCGATTTCCGTGCCGGTCCAGTATTCCGCGATGAGGCGGGTGAGTTCGGCCGCATCAACGGGGCGCGTGTCACACCCCTCGATGCCGCGGAGGCCGCGCTCGACCCGCCGGCGCCGCTCGTCCAGTTCCTCAAGCATCGCGGCTCGCTCTTCCTCCTCCGGCGGCGCCGTGACAATCTGGATGAGGATGCCCAGTACAGGAATCCCAGCGAGCTTTTCGAGGAGGCTGGCCCGTTCGTATCGGACCTCCTCAGGTCGCACCGGAATCAGGACGTAGTGGTCGCGAATGGTCATCTGACGCTGCGCCAGCTCCCGGTCGTACCAGTCGACGTAGTGCTCGATGAGCGCCTGGAGTTTCTCGTTCGATTTGACGTCCGGGTCGCTCAACCGGTCTTCGTACCGCCCGACGTACTCGTCGGCGGGGAACGCCTGCGTCGTCGAGTAAATCTGGATCGGGAACTCGACGGTCGTATTGACGAAGTCCTGGAAGGCCTCCGCCTTCTGGGCCCACTCCTCGTCGGTCGCGAGCGCCATCGTCGGTGGCGACACCTGAACGGCTCCGACAAGGGCCCGGTCTGTCCGCTCGATGGCGTCGTGTCGCGGGTAGACGCGCTCGACGTGGGTGTACTCCTTCGCCTCCTCGTGAGCGATCTCCGTCTCGCTGCGATGGAAGTTCACGAACAGGCCGAGCCAGTCGAGACTGTTGGTATAGCCGGGGGTGAGGTAGACGAACAGCCCACCGAAGGCGATTGCAATCGCTGCGAGTGGGATGGTCAGCGCGGACACCGGAATGCCGCGAACGGTGAGTGACGGTGGGATAACGACCTGCGTCACCAAGACTACCAGTACGCCGGGAAGGCCCGCAACGGCTAGGTCCGTCAGCGAGTACTTCCCGAGGAACTGGGTGTCGGTACCGAGTGACTTCGGAATGCGTTTTGCGGGGTCAGTTGCGGAGCTCATGGGTTGTTAGTGGATGTAGCGTGGCGGTTCGTCAGCCGAATCGCGGGATCGGTCCCTAGTTTCAGGATCTCTGAACTGATCTTGGTTACTACGGTCGTATGCGTCTCCTCCAGAGTCTGTACTGCCAGTCTCAGATGGGGAACTCGCTCCTCCCCCTCCGAGGTTCCCTCCGCTATTCCCCCCGCTCCCATTCTCGGGATTCCGGAGGCGGGACCCAACATTGTTCAAACGTTGACCGGCTGAATGTGCTCGCGAACCTCCCGAGTCGAAGACATATTGACCACTCTGGGTGATTGCGGGTTCATCCCGAAGTCCTCTCACAAAGTTCCGACTGCCCTGTTTTCCTGTGTTGATCCCCTGCTTAACCCGACGGGCACGATTTTTAGCCCGTTGGGCGGAGAAGTGATGGGCCATCCGGTCGCCAATGAAAAACAGGGCTCCAGCCTGCCAGAAGAGCACTAGTGGCGACACGAGAGCCAAGAAAGGAATCACAAGTGCTGATATCCATATTCCGATCCCACCGAGCGTCGGCCCAGCACTGGTTCCGAGCAAATCACCTAGCCGGAAGAGGAGGGCCACAGGAACCGTCATAAAGAGGAAGGGAACGTAGAAACTGGCGAGCTTCTTCATAAACTTCGAGACGAGCTTGAACGGGCCCACACCCGGAATCCAGAGAACGATCAGCAGAGGCATCAGGAGGACATAGAGATAGAGTGCGTGCTGTCTAACCAGGTAAATCAGGGCAATTAGCAGGAAGAGGATGATGTCGACTGCCCAGCTCAGGACGAGTCCGATAAGACCGATAGCACTGAAGGACAGAGTCTGGAACCAACTGATATTGGATAGACTCGGGGTCAGGAAACCACTCAACGCATCGATGAACCGGAGCGAAAGCGCAGCCATCCACCACCATGAGAGAATCCCCAAGAGACCAGCGAAGGCCCGCTTCTTGAGCTTAGATCGATGGTAGCTGCTGAAGAGATGGCTGGTCGATTCGAAGAAAATAACCAATCCAATCGACAGCCCATAGAGGGAAAGCGAGAGCGGGATGATCGTGCCCCAGTAGTAATCGTAGATGTTGGGCCAAGGTCCATTGGATGGACGGCTGAACGTAGAATCTGGATGAGGAGTCCCGACAACAAGCCTGGCAAGTGAATCTCCGAGACTCCGGATGGTTTCAACCGGACTAAACAGAGCTCGCAGTAGCTGCCGGAAGGCCTCTATAATAATGTCGACTAATGCTCCTCCACCTCCGGAAGCACCGCTTTGTGCAAGCGCTGGTTGGGTTGCTAATAATAACAGAACCACAGAGGCACAGACGATCGTAGAGACCCTCCTGAGACTAGGACGCATCGTTCTCACCTCCGGCGATGAGCTCTGCTGTGATCTCAGAACAGGTGTACGTGTCTGAAGTCCCGATACCTGACCGCTCTCCGTTGAGAGACACTTCTATCGTTTGTTCGAGTGAAGAACCGACTACTGTTCCAACGACAGCCACGAATTCAACCGCTTGACCGTCACAGGTCTGCTCTGTCGAATCGTCGTCAGTGAATACAATCGGTGGGGTGTTACCCACAAAATCAACAGCCTCCCCCGGACCGATGATGTTCTCCACTGGATCTTCGGGAGTAATGAACTGCGGAATCCCCTTCCTGTCGTTGAGTTCCGCATTGGCTGCTTCGTTAGGTGCATCTCGATAGACGATCTGATAGGGCCACGTTGGCGCAGTTCCAGTGTTCCTGATAGTTAACGCGAGATTTCCTCGGTTTGCTCCCTCTTGGTAATGGGATGCTTCCGTAAGTTGGAGATTTGGCTGCATCTCCAGCTCTCTGCTTTGAGAGGACTCTTCTCTGACTGCGGTCAGCTCGTACGTACCAGGATTGTAGTGTTCATAGTCTCCCAGTCCAGGCTGAATATCCATTACTCGGAGTCGAACCGTCGTGGCGCCCTCCGCAACGTCGGCTTGGGTGTAGAGACTTCCATCAGGAGCGATGAGATTGAGACGGCTGACGTCGTGGTCCTGACTAAGTGTCACAACGAGTTCGGGGCCATCAAAACGGGTCTCTTCGAACACCGAATCCTCAGACGGTGAGGAGGTCGTAGCTGGCGATTCGGAATTGTTCCCTTGGTTGCCATTTCCAGCACAACCTGCTAATCCACCTATTATCGCCGTCCCGGACCACGCCAAGAGACGCCGTCGGCTAACGCACTGTTCCGACTCAGAGTCGTGAGTTGTGAGGTGTTTTCCCGACATCATAGTGACCTCCATGGGGGCCAAATCCTCCAGCCAGTGATGCGGTCAACGAAGAATACCGCAAGGAGGAACAGCGAGACTGGGACGCCGATTCGGAACAGCGTCGACAGGATTTGGAGTACGGTCCCTTGTAGCAGGACAGTGTCCGAGTCGCTGGTATATCCCGGGGAATTTAGCCACCAGTGACCGGGTTCATATCGGGCCGACACACCGCCTGGGGGCCGTTCGATCGTCGTCGTGACGGTTCCATTGCCGGTCGTGTTCACCCGCTGCCCGTTGACGACAACGTAGCCGTCCCGTTCGGCGGTGTTGATTGGTGCGTCGGTATTCGCGTTCAGGAGCGTAACCCGGACGGTGACGGTGTCTTCGGTCTGGTTCACCACCCCAAGGGTGAGGTTGCTCTCGTAGATCTGGATTCGAGCGAACTCATCGGCGGGCCGCTCTGCCTCGACACCTCTGACGAGTCCCCACGCACGGACGGTTTCGGGCTGCTCGTCGGTCGTGGCCCGGGTCGCGATGCCGTAGCTGGCGGTGTACGGTTCCGTGAGGACGTCCAGGTAAATGTTCGACGGGAGGGTCGGCGGCGACGTCGCCGTGCCGTACACGTCCAGTATCGTCACGTTCCGGCGAGGCGACGGCGTCGGCCCCGTCTCGATGGGGTACGCGTTCACCTGGAGTGGATGGAGCGGTGAGTGGGCGGTCCGCTGTCCGTCGTCCGAGCTGTAGACCAGTGTATCCCAGTCTTTGTCTCGGGCCGAGTAGAACCGCCAGACACCTCGGACGTCACCGTTGGGCAACTGGTAGCCGAGCCACGGCTGGTTCTTGTAGACGACGAGGCCGAGGTCGCCGTTTGGATACTCGGCGATGAACCCTGATACCGCGAGGTCGTACTTCGTGACCTCAATAGAATCGGTTACCGTGACGGTCTCGGTCGGGTATGAGACGGAGCTCTCCCGGTTGGTACAATCGCCCTCGTCGTTGTGGGCGGTACACACTTCGACCTCCTTCCGAAGCCGGACGGAGATGTTCGCCTGGAGCGTGAGCTGGTGGTCCTCGCCGGCGTATCCATCCAAGGAGTACGAGAGTGCCGGCGTGTGGGAACCACCAGCCGTCGTCTCTTCGTCGCCGTCGACGAGGAGTTTCGTCTCCTCAACCTGGTGGCTCTCCAGACTCCAGTAGACGCGTCGATCGCCGGATGTGTCGTCAGGCGGCACCGCCACCCGGTAATCGACGGTCCCGCGGAGCGTCCCGTCTGGAGCGACGTAAAGCGGCTGTCTGGACGACGAGAGGCGCGCTCGGGTGGACGGCTGAACGGCGAACACCTCAGTATAGGCTTCCTTGATGAACTGGTCGCTGGTGAGGTCCGCATCTGGTGGATGGATCGACACGGAGCTGTTGGTCGCCGGGAACTCCTGGTGGTCACCACGGTTCCATCGCTCAACTGCCCGCGGGGGCGAATCGAACGGGACATCAGTCCCCTCGCCAAGCTGCTCAACCGCCGACCCGTTACTCAGATTCGCACCGTCGGTCGCACCGTCTTGATCCCCCGACCACAGTTTGTGAAAGGTCTCCTCCGGGACGCCGTGGTCAGTACTATTTGGGGGATGGGCGCCCACTGGAACGGCGGCTGTCGATGCGACGAGGACGGCGGACATGACGAGTGCGAATCCTGTTGCGTAGTTAGAACCCACAACTCGTGCCACCGACCACGATGTTGTTCAGGATGAACTGGACGATCTCCGTCCCGAGGGGGGCGACGATCACGCCCCAGAGCAGGCCCTGATTCCGGACAGATTTCATCTCCTTCTTCCAGTCCGAGCGACGGGTGAACGGGATCGCCACCGTCGCGCCGAGCGCGAGGACGCCGCCGATGAGCGGCCCACCGAACTGGATGATAGTGAAGATGTTCTGGATGGTATCGGCCATGTTCGAGTCGCAGAATGCGCTCCCTGGATCCGACTGTGCGGCCGCCGTCCCTACGAACAGGATCAGCGGGAGGAGCGCCAGCAGGATCGGGCCGATGGACCTGTGGATGATCCGAATGACGGACGTCGATTCCTCAGTACTGGCCGGCGTCTCACCGGAGGGGACCTTAGCACACATCGTTTGTGGGAACGGATAGCACGACTAAAAGAGGTCAGAAAATTTGAATGAATTTGGAGATCTTCAAAGTTCTCCAAGTTCTCTAGAGAAGTTCTCATTCTACTGGGATATATGCGACCGCATAGCTTGGGTCGAACTAATGTCAGACGCAGACACAGCGACCAGCGCCAGCAACTCCGGCTCGGATGTTAGCGACGATGTGGCCCGAATCAATATGCGAATCCCGCAGGACAAATACGAGTGGTTACAGGAAGAACTCGACTCATTCACGAGTGATACAGGCCGATTCCAGTATCTCATCCAATTCTATTCCGACCACAAAGAAGACGACGCCGACTGCTGATCTACGACCCACAGGGCGACTTAGACCTGCAGCGGAGCAACGATGAGAAGCGGGCAATCCTCGCCCTCGAAATAGTACTGCTTTACCGTCGTCGCGTCCTCGAACTCGTCCGCATCCTCGGGAAGGGTGATCGTGCGGGCGCTGCTGTGTTCGTGGATCGAGTAGATGCCGAGTTCGGAGAGGCCCTCGCACTCGGCGGGATCCAGTTCTCTACTGACCGCCTCCAACCACGCTTCAATTGACACGGAGGACCGCTCGTCCGTATCAGGTTCACGGGGGGTACTGCGGGGACTGGCTTGTGCCATGATACATTTGCACATACTTGCGTCTTATCTACTAAATACTGACGGCCAGTGAATTTCTTAAAATCTGACTATGTAACTAATGAAGTGTTTGTCTGACGGAGACCGAATACACGTTAAGAAACGCTATTCTGAGGCGTTGAGACACGCTTGGATATCAGCAGCTGTCGGAAAAATCAAAATCACGAGGGGAACGGCGACAAGCGACCACCCGACTGGATCCAGCTGTGGAATCGGATACGATGATAGATAGACTATGATTCCGAGTACGACAATAGGGGTATAGAGGAGAGTCGGTGCGATCGAACCGAGTCGGATAGCGACTGTCGGAGCAGACGGGGCGTAAACGGCGTCGACGTATGGGCCACGTCGATTGACACCGAACGAGACTGATTCCGCATAGAGCCTGTGGACGGCGTAGTGTGCGGACTCGTGGAGGATCCACGCTACACCACACGCGAGTAGGTAGACGCCGAATATCAGAACCGTCTCATGGAACATTGGAATTCTCGCCGAACGGTTCGAGATGGGAGCACATCGCAGTTAAGCCTGAAGGGTAGCCGTGGGCAGCGACCTTAACCAACAATCTTGTGATCAACGGCAGGCTGTTGGTTAACGCGGAGAGACAGTCGATACTGTCCCCGTTCCTCATTCGATCTCGATGACCTCGCCCTGGCCTTCGTGGAGTCGCTCGCGGATTTCAGTCAGCAACTCCTGCCCTTCCTCGTACAGCTCACTCCCTTCATCAAGTGATACCTCATCCGCGTCGAGTTGGTCGATAATCTCTTCGATGCGGTTCATCCGACTCCTGATGTCCGAGTCTTTCGCCATCGCTTAGATCACCCCCAGCCAAAGTGCGGTGATGAGCAGCAACAGCACCAGCAGCACGGCGATTGCAACTTTGTAGTAAACCGGCGACAGACCTTCAGGCGCGGTCGCCTCTTCGACTACCTCGGCCAGTTTCTGTTCGTGTTCGTGCTCCTGTTCAAAGGTCTCGTACGCGCCCTCAAGCTGTTGCTCAAGCGGGTCAATGTCGCTAGCCAGGAAATCATTCCGAGACTTCGCGATGTACTCGCCGGCCGCTGTCGGTGTGATCGCGGCCATATCTGCCACCCGATCCGCGATTAGCCGGTCGTCAGTATGGCCGATAGCGGTCACGATCGGCGTGTTCGCAGTGAAGATCGCTTCCGCGACCCGCTCGGTGTTGAACGCCTGGAGGTTCGAATCGCTTCCACCGCCCCGCCCGACAATGATGGAATCGACGTCCTCGGAGCGGTCCAGATGGTGAATCCCGTTCGCGATAGACGTCGGTGCCTCTGACCCTTGGACGGTCGCATCCTTCACCAGGATGTCGACGGTGGGGTCCTGTTCGTGGATCGCGCTCTGGATGTCGTACCGAGCATCCCCTCGGAGTGAGGTCACAACACCGACCCGCTCCGGGAACGCCGGCGGTTGCTGTTTCTGCTCGTCGTCGAACCAGCCACGCTCTTCGAGTTCGCTTCGCAGTCGCTCAACGGCAGCCGCCTGGTCACCGTCGCCGACGACGATCACCTCCCACGGCTTGAGATCGATTTTCCCGCCCTCAGTCCAGTAGTCGATATCGCCTTCGAGGATGACCTCGGTGCCGTCCTCGAGGTCGGCGTCCATCTTCCGATAGCGGTTCGCCCAGATCATACAGGGGAGCTCGGCGTCGCCGTCGGTGAGCGTGAAGTAGAGCGCCGTACTGTTCTTGTGGAGGTCAGTGACCTCTCCGATACAGCGGACGCCGTTGAGGGCAGGCGTGTCCTGGACGACCGACGCGATCCGGTCGTTCAGCTGGGACACGCTAAGGACTTCTCTCGCATCGGGTTCGACCGCCTGCCGTTCGGTATCCGGTGCGTCCGCCATCTCCGTTTCCTAACTTCTGAACAGGAACCTCAAAAAGCTACGTTCGAGTGCCGGGTTTGGCTGCGTTACGCAGGCCTACAGGTCGCGGGGCTGGACCGTTTTCCGGTCGTTGGCCTCAGCACGCTCTGCGGCGTCGTCGAGCAGTTCGGCGACCTCTTCGTTGAGGGAATCGTAGAAATCTGCCGAGACGTTGTGGTCCGAGAGTGCGTCCTTCACGGCTGCTTTGACGATTAGGTCAGACATTCCATCGCGGACTTCTCTTGTCCACTATATAAAGGTTCGAAGTTCTCACGCAGGGTTCTCGCCTCGTCGTATCGAATATTGGCCTTCGAGCACCAGAGAGAACATATGCCACCCCTCAAAGATAGGGAACGGACGGATGCACGATCTAACCGGGTTCCAGCGGGATATCTTGTACGTGATCGCCGGGCTTGAGGAACCACACGGGCTCGCAGTAAAGGCCGAACTCGACGACTACTACGAACAGGAGATCAACCACGGCCGGCTCTATCCGAATCTGGACACGCTCGTCGAGAAAGGCCTCGTCGAGAAAGGTGAGAAGGACCGCCGGACGAACGTCTATACGCTCACGCGCCGCGGCCGCCGTGAAATCGAAGCTCGCCGTGAGTGGGAGCATCAGTACATCGAGATTGGAGAGTCTGCGCCTGCGTAGGTTCTCTCGTACAGATCAGCTACTCCAATGTCCATGAATTATCTGAAAATCCGCGATGGGTGTGATTTCCATCTCGGAGGATGTCGGTAGTAGCTCTCCTCTTCGGTAGCGACGTATGTTAGCGATTCGCCGCGAGGCGGCCACGGCGGCGTTCGAATTCTTCGTCGTCGATCTCACCGCGGGCGTACTGCTCACGGAGAGTCACGAGGGCTCTATCCTCGGCGGGTCCGTCAGCCTGAGATTGGGTAGCCAGCCAATAGACGAGATAGATGGGTAGACCAATGATGAGGGCCATCCAGAGGATGCCGAACAGCATCATGCCCCATCCCCATAGCCCCCAGCCGGTCATGTGGCCGTCGTCCCACATTCCGTAGTGCCAGTCCCACATCACCGCGTCCGGGACGGCTGCGTGCGTCAGGGCCATACCCCCGATAACCGCGACCGTCAGCGCACCGACGACGATCAGTCCGAGGGAACGAGTACCGCGTGGTTGAATTGAGTTTGTCATGTATATTTCTCCTGAAATGGTTCGGCGTGGTTAGCCGAGGATGTACTCGAGGACGGGGTAGCGCTCGACGAGCGCCTCGCCGCCGACCTCGTACTGTTCGATGTACTTGTCGAGCCCGAGGATGCGGCCCGCACCGAACGCCGCAACCGCGAGGAACACGAGCATGTACGCGAAGTCGCCATTGATGACGCCGTGGGCGATGTCCCAGTTCCCGAAGTAGAACATGACCATCATGAGCGCGCCGAAGAACGCCGCGAGGCGGACGACAGCGCCGACGAGCAGTCCGAGACCGATGAACAGCTCGCCCCACGGGACAGCTACGTTCGCGAACTCGACGAACCACGGGGTCGAACCCATCCACGCGAACATTCCCGCGAGGGGGTTGCCGTTGGTCGCCGCGACGTTCGCCAGGTAGCCACCCGCCGAGAACGGCTCGGCAGCCACGATCTTCGTGAATCCCGAGTACGCGAACGCGTAGCCCATCATGAGACGTAGCGCGAGCACGAACCACGCGCTCAGGCTGTGGACACGTCCACCGACGGTCAGTCCGCCGACCTTGCTCTCAAGTTGGTTGACGCCAGAGTTGATCGTAGACATTGTTACTTCACCGAGTGAGTGTACGCAGGGAGAGACGATATACCGGTAAGCCAGTGTTCTGAGTCAGAAAACCGGGCGGCTATTTTACCCCACTAGGACGAGTATGCGAGTGTGACTGAGGAGTTGAGCCCACCAGCCGTCTTTGCCACACTCGACGACGAGTACGCTCGTGATATTCTCGTGGCGACGAAGACGGACCGACTCTCTGCAAAAGAACTCAGCGAGGAATGCGATATGTCACGCCCAACCGTCTCCCGTCGCGTCAACACACTCGTCGAGCAAGGACTTCTCGAAGAGTACACGCACGTCGATCCCGCTGGTCGGCACTATCGGGAGTATGAGGCACGTCTCGAACGTATCGAAGTCCTCCTCCAAGACGAGGGGTTTGACATCCATATCGATGTCCGGCCGGATCCCGCGGACCGGATTACATCCATCTTCGAAAACATGCGAGGAGACTGATTCATGGAACACACATTATTCGTCATCGCCAAGCTGTTCATGACCGCGTTGGCTCTGGTCATCGCGTACCAAGCCTATCGCGGCTACCAACGCCACGGAACACAGCTGATGCTCTACGTCGCCCTTGGGTTCGCACTAATTGGCCTCGGCGGGCTCCTCGAAGGAGTGCTATTCGAACTGCTCCAGGTATCAATCTTCCAGGCAGGTCTCGTGGCTGCACTAGTCGCGGCAGCGGGAATGCTTTCAATCTTGTACGCGCTCTATGCGCCGAACCCCTGACGACCAATTCATAGGATCAAGTGGGACGTACTGCGTAGTTATCTTCTCAGTCTCTGGGGCAAAACGAAGGTTAATACCCTCCGCCGTGTTTGCATCCGTTCTCAATACGCAGGAAAGGTCGGCGTACTGTAGATACCTGCTGACAAACTGAAGTACGTATGAAGCGGAATGTGACGCGCCGTGGACTACTCCGGGTCGGCGGGACGACCGTCGCACTCGGAGTCGCCGGCTGTCTGGGGTCGCCAAGTGAGGACCAGTGGGCAATCGAGGGGATGCTGTCAGTGACGAACGCCCAACAGTTCAGCTCGCCAGGCTGCAGCTGTTGCGGACAGTACGCGTCGTACTTGCGGGAGTACCTCGACACGACGCTCCAAGAAACCGAGGCTGAGGACGTGACTACCCTCAAGCAGCAACACAACATTCCCACGGAACTACAGAGTTGTCACACGCTCGTTCTCGACGAATACGTCGTCGAAGGACACGTCCCTGCCGAGGTTATCGCCACGCTACTCGACGAAGAGCCGGCCATCGACGGCATCGCGCTGCCCGGAATGCCGGCCGGGTCGCCGGGAATGGGCGGGTCCAAGTCCGACTCGTTCATCGTCTACGCACTCGGTGACGGGAAGACGGATGAGGTGTACGCCGAAATATAGGAGCCTGATCGAGTGAAACTGGTCAAGATTCTTTGGGACGGCAGACGATGGTCTGAACGATGATTAGACGACTCCTCCACGATATCGGATACGTGATCGCGTATGTTCTCTTCGTCGGCGCAAACACACCGGATTCGGTCGTCAAGCGCCTCCGCGTGGCGTACCGCCTCGTCGGCGTCCGGATCGTCGAGACACCACAGGTCGATTCAGTCGAGCGGACGATCTTTCTCTGTCCGTATCGGAATTTGGGTGCCAACTGGTTTGGGGAGAAGTGGATTTGTCATGACATCCTCGACCGTATCGACGATGGATACGTGACGTATCTCCGACGGCACAAGGGAATCGACTACCAGCGTCCTCGCGGGTGTACCGACCTCGCGTACTGCGACGAATCTGAGTACTGCTATTCAGAGGTTTCCGAACTCGAATAGGTGACCGATGGATCAGAGTACTCTACGCAACCGAATCACCGATCAGTTCTCCTACCGCGGTGAACGAGCCGACATCTGGCGGGCCTTCGATCTCCTGCTCGACACTGACGAGTTCCTCAATCTCGGCTATTCGGAGTGGTACCAGCCACATATTGTCGGATCGAGTCAGCGTCGACTCGTCACGGAAGTCGGATCGAGAGTCTCGTCACATCTATCCGCAACGGACGGAGTTCGTCTCCTCGATGTCGGTTGTGGCCGAGGGGGGCCGGCGATCCACCTCGCCGACCGATTCGGCTTCCGAGTTACTGGACTGGATCTCGTTCCGTACAACCTCAAGCGGGCAACCGAGAACGCACGCGGGAAGTGCGTCGAAACCGATTTCGTCGGCGGCGACGCCACACAGCTTCCGTTCGCGACGGACTCGTTTACCGCGTGCACAGCCATCGATGCCCTCGTTTATCTCCCCGACCGGAACAGCGTCTTCGCCGCGGTCGCGGATGTTCTCGAACCGGAGGGAGTTCTCGTCCTCTCCGACCTCGTGGTGCAGTCCGACGTAACTGAGACAGAACGGAGGTTCGTCGACTCGTTTGCAGACGCGTGGGACATGCCGTCAATAGGGGCGGTCGAGCAGTACACGGCCGGTCTCGAAGACGCGAATCTCGAACTCAAGACTGTCGAGAACATCACGAACCACAGCGTCGGGCGGTTTCGGAAGTGGACGACGCTGTACCTTCAGCTTCTCGGGAGTCCGATTCGGTCGCTCATCGAACGACTGTTACGAGCGTATGACCTCGATCCAACGGCGATTACCGAACAGGTGAGGGCCGCGCACCGTGCGTTGCCGTTCCTGCAGCACGTCATCCTCGTTGCGAAAGCGAAGCCGCTCTGACGTGGTTACTCACACGAAACGAGAAAGAATCGAACCCATACGTCGGCGTTTGAGCGTCCCACGGACGATTGGAACGATCCGCGGGATGTCCTCCAGCCGTGTGTAATCTACGAGTTCGAATCGATCGTCGTCTCGAAATATTTCGTCCGTCTCACGATTCAGGTGACACCCGCCAGCGACGGTGTGCCATGCGGGCGCGAGTACGTCGTGGGCGATACCCACGGCGCCTTCCCCGCGGACGTGCTCGAGAAACCGGAACTCACCACCTGGCTTCAGTACCCGGGCCACCTCGGAGAGTGTGGCATCAAAATCGGGGATGGTACAGAACACGAGTGACGCGATGACGACATCGAAGGAATCGTCAGCGAACGGGAGTGCTTCTGCACCGGCGCTTTCGATCTCGATTTCAAGCCCGAGGTCGCGTGCTCGTTCGAGCGCTTTCCGGCGCATATGTGGGTCTGGCTCAATCGCGAACAGTGTGACAGTTCCGCTGTCAGCAGCTGCTTCTCTAACGTGCGGAAACATCGCACCTGTCCCCGCACCAAGGTCCAGAACCGCCCCGGCGATATCATCCACGAGATAGCGGCGGTGTTCGGCAAGCACGGTTCTCTCTGCCGGTTTCATCACCGGATCATACAGCCGCGCGAATATCGGATGAGACGGCTCAGTCGTCTCTATTCTCTCGTTC
This sequence comes from Halogeometricum sp. S3BR5-2, assembly GCF_031624635.1. Classification (NCBI taxonomy): domain Archaea; kingdom Methanobacteriati; phylum Methanobacteriota; class Halobacteria; order Halobacteriales; family Haloferacaceae; genus Halogeometricum; species Halogeometricum luteum. Next base: position 79,859 of record NZ_JAMQOQ010000008.1, read on the forward strand.
AGTGTCATGAGTGTTTTCAGAGTGTGTTGAATCAGTTTCGTGTTCGTGGTGGGCGTACCAGCGAGGTTCGGGCCATTGGAATCCACCTTCACGGTAGACGTCGAACACGCCCCGCTCAATGTCGTCGCGAATGATGTCGGCGGTTCCCTCGTCAACGCTCACGAAGTGACACAGCGGGTGGCCCGGGTACGCCACTGCATTTTCGAGGACACCGACAACGATGCCGGTCGATGGAGCGCGAATCGTCTCGATGTCGTTCTTGAAGTGGTCGGAAATCGTGAACAGCGGCTCGTCTTCCTCAACGAGAGGGTGCGGGCCCCACTCCATCTCGACGAGCCCCCCAGTTTCGGCACGGAGCCACGTTTTCTCACCGTCGCGGGCGACCACGCGCGTCCACCCGGGCCAGGACACCGGTTGGTTGGGAAGGACCTCGTGTTCGGCGAGGACGCTCGCGACACAGTGGAGCGCTCGGTCGAGGTGCGCGGTCTGGAATCGATGGGCGCGCCCCATCTCAACCGTGACCGTGGGGATACCGTCCTGACAGGCCACGTGTCGGAGTGTCCCTCGTGAACCCTCGCCGTCGAGGATGACGCTCGTGCCGAACGCGCGGGCGAGTCGTTCCACAGCCGGGTCGCGCATATCTGCGCGGACGTGGTACATCGTCGTGCGGTTGCGCGTCGACGTGTGGAAGTCAAGCCCGATGTCACACTTCGAGATGAACTCCTCGTAAATCGTGTTTGCGAGCCGTTTTGCTAGCGTACTTCGAGCACTGCCAGGGAACGAGCGGTTGAGATCTTCGTCATAGATCGGGATGTACCGTTGCTGGGCCAGAAATCCTGGGACATTCAGTACGTGGAGGCAGACAAGCGTCCCGTGAAGATCACTCGGTTCGTACTCGGCTGCGACCTCTTGGATGATCTTGACCCCGTTGAGTTCGTCGCCGTGAACTGCGGCTGTCAAGCAGACTGTCGGTCCCGCTTGGTCACCATTGACGACAGTGACTGGCAGTTCAATCGCGTCGTCGTGAAACGTTGTCGCGACGGCATACCGGAACTGAGACTTCTCACCGGATGGAATCGTCCTACCCCCGACTTCGATCTGGTGTGGTGAATCACTGGTCATTGGTTCCCTCCCTTCGTTCGGTCGGTCTGTTCCTGCTGCGGTGGTTCGCGGTGCGTTCGGCCGAGGAACCGCGGCACCGATCTGAGATATTCCTCGTAGGCGTCGCCGTACTGCTCGCGGAGCCACGGCTCTTCGGCGAGTGGTGCGAGCAGGAACCACACGATTCCACCGATGGCGAGAATGACCGTTTGAATCGAACCTGCGAGGAGGCCTCCGCTGGCGAGCATGGCGATGAACCCCACGTACTGTGGATTGCGAGAGAAGCGATACGGTCCCTCAGTTTGAAGGTGGCCTTCGAGACCACTGCTCTCCCAGAATCCGAGTGTCCACATCGCCCAGATGGACAGCGCTGTGCCTGCTACGAAAACAAGCACACAGACGAGTTGCACCACCACCGGTGGTTCGTACCAGTGCCACCAGTCGAGGTATGCAACGCCGACCAGACCAACACCGTATAGCATCCACGCACTCCAGCTCACCCAGAATGTCCAGTTCCGCGTTCCGTGCGGCCAGAACTGGAATGTTGGACTGACGATGGTAGCAAGGAGGCCACCCAGTAGGAGTCCCCCAGATAGGAGACCGACGCTGAACAATGTCTGTGTCGCCTGGAGTGCCATAGGGATCACGCACCAATGTCGGGCACGGAAATATCGGCGCTGCGGAGACGACGGGCGTTGATAGCGACGATGATCGTCGACAGCGACATGAACACGGCACCGATGGCCGGCGACAGCAGGATGCCGATCGGTGCGAGGACTCCGGCAGCGAGTGGGAGCGCGAAAACGTTGTAGCCGGTCGCCCAGACGAGATTCTCCTGCATCTTCCGGTAACTCGCCTTCGAGAGCTTGATGAGCCGCACCACGTCCAGCGGATTATTGTCGACGAGGATGATATCGCCAGACTCGATGGCGACGTCGGTCCCTGAACCGATGGCAATACCGACGTCAGCTCGCGTGAGTGCTGGCGCGTCGTTGACGCCGTCGCCGACCATCGCGACTAGTTTCCCCTCGGACTGGAGCGCTTCGACTTTCGTGTCCTTTTCGTCGGGGAGTACCTCCGCGAAGTACTGGTCGATACCGAGTTCCTCCGAGACAGCCCGTGCGACGTCCTCCGAGTCACCGGTCAGCATCGCCACCTCGATGTCCATCGCGTGTAGCGCCTCGATGGCCTGCCGACTTTCTTCCCGAATAACGTCCGCCAGCGCAAATGCTGCGACGACTTCGGATTCGTCGTGAACCAGGTAGATAACCGTCTCTGCGTTCGAGCCAGCTTCCTCCGCGAAGGCAGCGATTTCGTTGGGCCGCTCGATACCGAATTTCTCAATCAGGTTCGGTCCACCGATATGCACCGTCTCGCCGTCCACAGTGGCTCTGACGCCGAGACCGCGGAAGTTCTCGAAGTTCGAAACGCTCGCTCGCTGGACGTTCCGTTCCTCGGCGGCGTCCCGGATGGCGCGAGCAATCATGTGCTCGGAGTCACCCTCGACACCAGCGGCGACTTCGAACGCTCGCTCTTCACTCCAGTCACCCGCCGTCTCGACACCGACGACGCCCTGTTCGCCCTTCGTGAGGGTCCCGGTCTTGTCGAACATCACCGTGTCTAGGTTGCGGGATTCCTCCATGGCAATGCGGTCGCGGATGAGCATCCCGTTCTTGGCAGCCGTCGAGGTGTTGATTGCGACAACCAGTGGAACGGCCAGGCCGAGTGCGTGTGGACACGCGATAACCAGGACCGTCACGACACGCTCGAGGACGGTGATATTGTACCCGGTGGCGACGACCCACGCGACGGCCGTAATCGCCGCGACGCCGAGTGCCACGTAGAACAGCCAGCCAGCTGCCTTGTCGGCGAGCAACTGGGTCCGAGATTTGGATTGTTGGGCCTCTTCGACGAGTCGCATGATGCCCGCAAGCGCCGTCTCGTCGCCAGTCTTCGTGATTTTGACGCGGAGGCTCCCGTCCTGATTGACCGTTCCGGCGACCACCTCTGATCCGGGCTCTTTCCCGACTGGTCTGGATTCGCCGGTAATCATCGACTCGTCAACGGACGACTCGCCCTCGACGACTTCGCCGTCGGCAGGCACGCTCGCGCCCGGGCGAACGAGCACGATGTCGTCCTCGCCGAGTTCGGAGACAGGCACTTCCTCGGTATCCCCACTCTCTGTGATGCGCTCGGCAGTGTCGGGCATGAGTTTCGCCAATTCGTCGAGCGCCCCTGAGGCTGCTCGGACCGACCGCATCTCCACCCAGTGGCCCAGCAGCATGATGTCGATCAGCGTGACGAGTTCCCAGAAAAACGGTGTCGTCCCTTCGAGAAACAGACTCGCAACCGAGTAGACGAACGCGACCGAGATCGCCAGCGAGATGAGCATCATCATGCCCGGCTCGCGGTTTTTCAGTTCCGTCCGGGCCATCGAGAGGAAGGGCACACCACCGTATGCGAAGATCACGACCGCAAGTGCCGGCGTTATCCACGCACTCCCGGGGAACGTAGGGGCCGTATAGCCGAAGACGTCCTGAATGAATTCGCTAAAGATGAGGACTGGCACCGAGAGCGCGAGCGACACCCAGAATCGTCGCCTGAACATTGCCTCGTGGCCTGAGTGATCCGTGTGATCGCTGTGGTCCCCGTTTCCACCCCTGTGTCCCTTCTCGTGGGCGTTACCACCATGGTCGTGCTCGTCGTGTACGTGCTCTGCTTCTGTAGAGTGAGCGTGCTCGGCCGCAGCGGGGCGGTGCGCGTGTTCGGCATCGTGCTCGTGTTGCGCGTGTTCGTCCGGGGGTTCTGATTCCGTGGGGGCCTCATCCGCCGTAGGTTGTGCTTCGTGCTCAGGAGAGTGGGAATGCTGCTCTGATGACGCGTGGGCTGATGCTCGTGGTTCCGACTCTGCTTTTAATCGGCAAATTCGACAACAGTAGACGGGTCCTTCGGATTGATGTGAGGTGTGGCCCTCTTTAGAGGGATTTTCGGAGGTCTCGTGGTCTGGATTGTTGCTCATGGCGTGGGTTTTGGTGCCGTCCCTTATTATGCTGTCCAGACCCTGATACAGCGCGGTGCCATCGAAAGGGTCGGCAACGAACGAGAACGGCGGGGCGGTCGGTGGCGTGCGTTCCGGTGGTTCTCAGGCGGAGGCGGTGTATCCAGCGTCCTCGACGGCCTGGACGAGTGCCGTGACGTCAGCATCGCCATCGACGCTCGCCTGTTCAGCTTCTCTATCAGCGTTCGCGTCGGTCACGCCGCTCACTTCTCGAAGCGCGTCTTCGACGGTCTGTTCACAGTGGCCGCAGGTCATTCCCTCAACGGTGATGGTCGTCGACATACACAGATACATACGAGAGGGACCTCTTTGTCATTTTCTGCTTCGAATCCAAAGTCTATCCGGTATTGGAAAATGGCATTCGAAATCTCACGCTGGGAAACAGTCTTGTGATGCGGGGGTTCTATGCGTAGATATGCGTGATTTAGACGAGACAGACATGGAGATCCTCTCGTTACTGGCAGAGGATGCACGGCGCTCGTTCAGTAGCATCGGTGAGAAAGTGGATCTCTCAGGGCCAGCCGTCTCGGACCGTGTGAAACGGTTAGAGGAAGCCGACATCATCAACGGCTTCACCATCGACGTGAACCGGGCACAGCTGCGAGCTGGCGTTCCGGTGTTCGTCCGGTTTGAAAACGACACATCGGCTATCGAGCCGCTTCGAAGCCGACTCCAGGATGCGGAGGGTATCGAACACCTCTTCGTCACTGCCGAGGGGAAAATCTGGTTCTACGGCCGTGCGGAGGGGCAGAACGTTCGACGGTGGATCAATAGCCTCCTCGAAGATGCGCCATCGACGGACTACTCGGTGACGCTCGTCGATGACCTCGAATGGACGCCCTCACTCGACGGCACTGAGTTCGCAATCACATGTGCCGAGTGTGGGAATACGGTCGATAGCGAGGGCGAATCCGTTCGAATCGACGATGATGTCTATCACTTCTGTTGTCCGTCGTGCCGTAGTCGCTTCGAAGACCAGTATCAGCGTCTCGAAGAAGGGGCCTAAGCTGTAGTCGCGGTTTCCGCTCCGAGTCGATGGGGTCGACATTGGCATCCTTCGGCGGTGAAATGGAAGTAGACCTTTGAATCTAAATTCTACACCAGTCTAAAGCCCTAGTCTCGAAACAGTAACTGCACTAAGGAAGGACCACGTAGTATAGGACAGGAATGGGAACGCGAACTGCACATCTCGACATCACAGGGATGACCTGTGCTAACTGCTCGGCGACAGTTGGCGATGCGCTCGAGTCCCTCGACGGCGTTGTCGAGGCGAACGCGAACTTCGCCACTGACGAGGGCTCCGTCGAGTACGACCCTGACGAGGTATCGCTCGAAGAGATATTCGAGGCCATCGAAGATGCCGGGTACGGTGCGGTGTCTGACACCGTGACAATCGGCATCTCCGATATGACCTGTGCCAACTGTGTACAGACCAATGAGACTGCCCTAGAGAACACACCAGGTGTCATCGCGGCCGAGGCGAACTTCGCCACCGACGAAGCCCAAGTCCGGTACAACCCCGCGGACACGTCGCTGGATGCACTCTACGATGCCATCGAGAGCGCGGGCTACTCGCCCGTCCGAGAGGACAGCGCCGACGGCGACTCCGGTGAGGACGCGCGCGACGCCGCGCGACAGGCTGAGATCCGCAAACAGCTTCGACTGACCCTGTTTGGTGCGGTACTCGCCGCTCCGCTTCTCTTCTTCCTGCTAGAGAAGTACCTCCTCGGCGGCGGGGTCGTCCCGGAGACGGTCTTTGGTGTCGAGTTCGGCTGGGTCGAGTTCTTGCTGGCGACGCCCGTTCAGCTGGTGCTCGGCTGGCCGTTCTACAAGAACTCGTACAATGCGCTGGTGAACAACAAGCGCGCCAACATGGACGTGCTGATCGCGCTGGGCTCGACCACCGCGTACGTCTACTCCGTCGCCGTCCTCTCCGGGCTCATCGCGGGCGGCCTGTACTTCGACACCGCAGCGCTCATCCTCGTGTTCATCACGCTCGGGAACTACCTCGAAGCCCGCTCGAAGGGCCAGGCCGGCGAAGCACTCCGCAAACTGCTGGAGATGGAAGCCGAGACGGCCACCGTCGTCGACGAGGACGGCAACGAGGAGGAAATTCCGCTGGAAGACGTCGAGGTCGGCGACCGGATGAAGGTCCGACCCGGCGAGAAAATCCCGACGGACGGCGTGGTCATCGACGGCCAGTCGGCGGTCGACGAGTCGATGGTCACCGGAGAATCCGTCCCCGTCGAGAAAAGCGAGGGCGACGAGGTCGTCGGCTCCACCATCAACGAGAACGGCGTGCTCGTCGTGGAGGCGACGAAGGTCGGCGAGGACACGGCACTCCAGCAGATCGTGCAGACGGTCAAGGAGGCGCAGTCGCGCCAGCCCGACATCCAGAATCTTGCGGACCGCATCTCTGCGTACTTCGTGCCGGCGGTCATCGGGAACGCAGTCTTCTGGGGGCTGGTGTGGTTCCTGTTCCCCGAGGTGCTCGCCGGCTTCGTCGAGTGGCTCCCGCTGTGGGGCCTCGTCGCCGGCGGGCCAGCCGTCGCAGGTGGGGCCGTCTCGGTCTTCGAGTTCGCCGTTATCGTCTTCGCCTCCGCGGTGCTCATCGCCTGTCCCTGCGCGCTGGGGCTGGCGACGCCCGCCGCGACGATGGTTGGGACGACTATCGGCGCACAAAATGGCGTGCTGTTCAAGGGTGGTGACATCCTCGAACGCGCGAAGGACGTCGATACGGTCGTCTTCGACAAGACTGGGACGCTCACGAAAGGTGAGATGGAACTGACCGACGTCGTCGTGTTCGACGGTGACGGACAGCCGCTCACGGATGGCGGCGATACTGCTGCCGATGGTGGCCAACTGACCGCTCGTGACCGTCTCGGTGAGGAGGATGTCCTGCGGCTCGCGGCCACGGCCGAACATGCGAGCGAACACCCGCTTGCCCGTGCCATTGTCGACGGCGCCGAAGAGCGGGGGATCGACGTGACCGACCCGGACGACTTCGAGAACGTCCCCGGCCACGGCATCCAAGCGACCGTCGGTGACAGCGAGGTCCTGGTCGGAAATCGGAAGCTCCTCCGTGACAACGGAATCAACCCGTCGCCCGCGCAGGACACGATGGAGCGCCTCGAGAACGAGGGGAAGACGGCGATGCTCGTCGCCTACGAGGGCGAACTCGTGGGTGTGGTCGCGGACGCCGACACGATCAAGGAGAGCGCGAAAGACGCGGTGAGTCAGCTCCAGGAGCGCGGCGTCGACGTGATGATGATCACCGGCGACAACGAGCGTACCGCCCGCGCCGTCGCCGAACAGGTCGGCATCGACCCCGAGAACGTCCGCGCGGAGGTCCTCCCCGAGGACAAGTCCGACGCCGTCGAGTCCATCCAGGACGAGGGGCGGCAGGCGATGATGGTCGGTGACGGCGTCAACGACGCGCCCGCCCTTGCCGTCGCGTATGTTGGAACGGCCATCGGCTCGGGTACTGACGTCGCCATCGAGGCCGCGGACGTCACGTTGATGCGCGACGACCCAGTCGACGTCGTGAAAGCGATCCGCATCTCGGACGCGACGCTCGCGAAGATCAAGCAGAACCTCGTCTGGGCGCTCGGCTACAACACGGCGATGATCCCGCTCGCGTCACTCGGTCTCCTGCAACCCGTGCTCGCCGCGGGCGCGATGGCGTTCTCCAGCGTGTCGGTGCTGTCGAACAGCCTGCTGTTCCGGCGGTACACCCCAGATCACGACTACAAACTGCTCGGGAAACTCCGCTGAACACTACTGCCCTCGACTCATGTCATCTATTTCCCGCCGCATGGTACACGCGTATCTCGTCGAGAACGCCGATACTGAGCCCACGTACCTTCGGGCTCGGGATATCGCCAGCGACCTCGATGGGTCACCGAAAGCCGTCGCACAGTATCTGAGCCAGCTCCAAGACGACCTCACCGACGTGTCGCTCGAACAGTGGGGGCGCTCGAAGAGCACAACGTGGCGAATTGAGGTGAGCGAATCGTGAGTACCGTTGCGGGGCGCGTCGAAACCGTCCTCCCCGACACCGGCACCCGAGAATGGTGGGCGCTGTATCTGCTTGCCCCGGTCGTCCTCGTCGGTGCCGCACTCCTCGCGTTCCCGTCGCTCGTCTACGACCGGTTCGTCTGGCAGTATCTCTGGGGCCCGGTCGTCGCCGACGCTGCCGGCCAGCCAGTCACACACAAGGGAATACAGGCCGTCCGCGGATACAACACCGTGAACACGGTGGCCTATCTCGCGGCCGTCGTGTACAGTCTCCCAGGACTCCGGGCATATCTCGACTACCTCGATGTCACGTTCGATGCGCGGCTCGCGTACGGGTTCGCCCCAATCATCGTCGCCGGCGGGGCGATGCGCGCCCTCGAGGATATCGGACTGCTCGGCGACTACGCAGTGTGGTTCATCACGCCCTCGATCTACTTCGTCGTTACCGCCGTCACCGTCCTCGCACTCGGCGTCGGCGCACTCGCTCGCAATCGGAATATCGGGTCCATCCCGTCGATCGTCGGTCTCGTCGGGTCGGTCTGGGCGATTGGAGCCGTCGGGTGGGCACTCTGGTATGGACTCTCGACGGCAGCGACATTCCGCCTGTGGGTTCCTGTTGCGACGACGGGGATCGCCCTCGGCGTGACCGCGCTCTACTACTGGGGGGCGAGCCTCGTCGATATTGCACATCTCCGCCATCCGCTGTTCCTGTTGGCCGTTTTCGGGCAGATGTGGGACGCTGCGCAGAATCTCGTCGGCGTGACCTTCCTCGGCTATTCCCCCAAGCTGGTCGTTACGAATCTCGTGTATCAAGCGACTGGATTCTCGGGGTCAACATTCGTTCTCAAACTCCTCGTAACCGGTGGCATCGTGTGGTACCTCGCAGACGTGAAAGACGAGATGAATCACACGTGGTGGTGGCTCATGACGTTCTTCATCGGGGCGATCGGACTCCCAATGGGCGTCCGTGGATCCCTTCGAATGATGCTCGGGGTCTGACAATGGAGACGATGAACACGAGCGATACGATACGGCAGTACAGCGCGGCAATCGCACTTGTTTCGGGAGTCTACTCGCTGCTCTCCGCGACAACCGGCAGCGGGATGATGAGCTCGAACAGCGGGCTCCTTATGGCACTCCTCGGCGTCGTCGTGGTCGTCCACGGCGTCGTCCTGCTGACGCCCTACGCGAGTCGGCTCGGGAACGCGAGTGGTCCCCTGATGATCGGCTACTCGCTCGTGATGTTGCTCAACCAGGCACTGGTCGGTGTTACCGGGAGTATGAACTGGGGAATGGGTGGCGGGATGGAGTCCGGTATGAACGGCGGAATGGATGGCGGGATGAGCGGTGGCATGGGCTCGACGATGACCGCCGGGATGGCCTGGGACCTCGGAATGGTCGCGCTCGCAGTCCTGATGTTGTTCAGTGGGATCATCATGATGAACCGGCGAAACGACAGCTCAGGGATGTAATTCGGCGAGACGAATGACGTCCGTACCTACAGCGACAACGAATCGACTGCCCAGCTACCTCGCCCCGCTCCCCCGGCGCGTCGAGGACCTCGCACTTCGGTACGCGTGGGCCATCGTCGCGATTAATCTGGCCGGGACTGCGTTCGGGTTCTGGTACTACCGCTTCCAGCTGGCCCAAACCCCGATAGTGATGTGGCCGTTCGTCCCCGACAGCCCCGCTGCGACGCTGTTCGTCGCGCTTAGTCTCGCCGCGTGGAAACTGGACTACGACGTCGAGTGGCTCCATATGCTCGCCTTCTTCGGAAACATCAAACTCGGGCTTTGGACGCCGTTCGTCCAGCTGGTTCTCAACGGGGCGGGCGATATCGAACCCTGGCTCTACTGGTTTCTCATCGTGAGCCATCTCGCGATGAGTCTGCAGTCGTTCCTGATCTATCGCTACGCCGAGTTCTCAGTCAGTGCGGTCGCCGTCGCTACCGTCTGGTACGGGCTTAACGACATCGTGGATTACTTTGCGCCGCTCGTTGGGGAGTTCCATCACACGTTCCTGCGGGCCGAACTCGTCAACGGAATCATTGATCACTCGGGGCAAGCCCACGACTTCGCAGCGGCCGCGGCAGTGACGCTGACGCTTGCCGCGACGTTTCTGGCACTAGCGACGCGAATAAAGAAACTCGAACCGAGCGGTGATCCCTCCAAACGAGGGCTGGACTAATGAATTGCTGCTCACGACGAACGGTGCTTCGTCGGAGCGGGGGTGTGCTAACTGCCGGGATGGCCGGAATTGCTGGCTGCCTCGGAGGGGGAGGCCCGCCGGAGCCAATAGTCACGATGACGAGTGACCTTCGGTTCGATCCTGTTGAGATCACAATCGAACCCGGCCAGCAAGTTACCTGGGAGAACAAGAGTCCTGCTCCCCATACGGCATCAGCATACGAAGAGTCGCTGCCAGAGGAGGCGGCGTATTTCGCCAGCGGTGGCTACGAATCCGAACGGGCTGTCCGACAGAGCACGTCGTCGAGAGGATTTCTCGAACGAGGTGAGACATATAGCCACACGTTCGATATCCCAGGAACGTACCGATATTTTTGCTTGCCACACGAGGAGAACAGGATGATTGGTCGTGTCGTCGTGGAATGAACAAATCGGGTAGGCGAGACAAATGGGCGAACAACGCTTATTGAGTACGGTGTATAATACACAGTACCGAAAGCTGAACTGATGAGTACAGCAACGGAATATCTGGACGAGATCCGTGTTCGTTTTGGCATCGAGAGTAGCGATATCGTCCGCTGGGGGGCGGTCTTGGGGGTCGAGTTAGCGGTGGTCTGGGGGTATTTCCTCGTTACCCAAACGTCCGTGACTGAACCGAGGTATGTGGTATATCCATTCGTCTGGATCAATCTCGGAGCACTCGCAATTTCCCGGACACGCCCATCCGCTCGTCGATTCGGTGTACGCGCTTCGGCGGCGTCCATAACGGGAATATATCTGTTCGTACTGCTGACGCTCGGTGGGTTACTTCAGCTCGGATTGTTCCAACACCTCGGTTCCGGAGCGGAGTTTCGTATTTCCTGGGTCACTCCTGGCTGGGGGCCAATCATCGTATTCAGAAATACGTTGGTACAAACGGTCATTGTCCCGTTCAAACTCGTGGGGTACCTTTCGATTGCGTACCTCCTGTACGCTCGGCTACTCGACGCGACGAAGGGCGCCCTCTCCGGGGTGTTCGGTCTCGTTTCGTGCGTCGGCTGTTCCTTCTCGCTACTCGTGCCGTTACTCGGCGCCTCCACATTCAGCACGATTGCGTGGCTCTCATGGGACCTCTCGACGCTCGTATTCGTGGCGACAGTCGGGATGCTGTACTGGAGCGACGAACTCGGAGCGAGGCTCACCCGCTGGGTACCCGCCGGCGACGGGTGACTGTTGAGGACAACGGACAGGGACACCGCCCGTAATGCTCACACGAAGATGGAGTCTACCACGATGGCCACAAGAAGCACACCGAGATACGCGTTCGCCGAGACGAACGCGTTCCTGGCCGCCCGATCGGTTTTGCGACGACAGAGTCGGACGACGAACCAGAGGAAGACGGCGCCGGCGACGACGGCGCTCACGGCGAACAGCCAGTCGAGGGCCGTCAACGCACCCAGGAACGCGACCGCAACCATCGTCGCCGCGAGGTACAGCACAATATGTCGTCGGGTTGTCTCCTCGCCCCGCACGACGGGCAACATGGGGAACCCGGCAGTTGCGTATTCCTCCTTGTACATAAGTGCGAGATTGTAGAAGTGAGCGGGCGTCCACAGGAAGATGACCACGCTCAACAGGAGAATCTCGAACCCGATCGAACCTCTGACGGCACTCCACCCGATGAGTGCGGGAAACGCCCCGACTGCGCCGCCGATGACGATGTTCTGGGTGGTGTTCGGTTTCAACAGGATGGTGTAGCCAACGCTGTAGGATAGGATCGCCAGCAGACCGAGCAGCGCTGCGAGGAGATTGACGCGGGCTGCTAACACCCCCAGCGAGGCGAACGCGAGCACAATCCCGAAAGCCGTCGCACGCCGGACCGAGACCCGCTGTTCCACGAGGGGGCGGTCCGCCGTCCGATTCATCTGCTCGTCGACATCGCGTTCGAGAACGTTGTTGAACACACCGCTCGCACCGACCGCCAGCACACCACCGAGGAGCGTCCACGCGATGCGGTCCATCGGAACGGTGCGTCCCCCGGCCAGTAGCATCGCCGCGAGTGCAACGAGACAAAGCAGCCACATCAGCCGGGGCTTGGTCATCCGGAGATACTCCCACGAACGTCCCGGAAACAGCGAACGAACGCCCATCCGCGTCGACTTACTCGAAGCGCTCGGCCCGCGAGCAGAGCCCGGTTCGGCCGCGGAGATGGATAGATCGTCACCAGCCATCTCCGCTTCGACACCGTCATGGCGGTCGAACACACCGGCGTTCGGAATATCGGACTCGTCCGAGACGTCGGTTAACTGCCGTGCCAGCGCGACCGTCAATGCGCCGAAGATGGCCACGGCAACAACCAGATGCGCCCCGCTGACCGAAACCGACGTGTCTGCTCCTACAGCCAGTGCTCCGACCGCGACTTGAACCGGGTAGAGTGTGACGGCAGCGATGATGGGGCGGCGCACTCCCTTGGCGACGCTGTCGCCACGGACATGCCACGTGAGCCAAAGCAGACCGAGGCCGACGATCAGTGCGAGCACCCGGTGAGAGAGAACAACGATTACGAGCGCGGATATTCCCTCTTCGAAGGTCAGCCCATCACAGGCAGGCAAGGTCGGACACGCGGCAGACGCCCCCGTCACGGCAGTCGTCGCCCCAGCCAGCATAAGTGCGTAGACGCCGAGCACGAGCGTGAACAGGGCGTCAGTCGTACGCCGGTCGACAGAATCGGTGTGGGCTGGCATACGCTCACCCCGGGAAGTAGACGAAGGCCAGAATGAGAATGGAAAGGAAGGTGAGGAAGTGCCAATACGCCTCCGTCGTCTTGACCATGAGGTGACGGTTCGAACTGAAGTGATCTCGCCCCCACGCCCTGTAGGCGATAATGCCACTCAACACCAGGCCTGCTAAGAGGTGAGCCGCGTGTGTCCCTGTCAGCACGTAGTAGGCAGCTGGATACGGACCCTGAGAGGGAACTGCGCCGCCAGCAGCCATATTCATCCAGTCAAGCGCGAACACCACGAGATACGCCACACCGAACACCATCGAGAGCGCGAGTCCCCAGTTGAATGGCGCCCGCTCATCTCGTGCGATAGCGTAGCGGCCGTAGCCAAGAGCGACGCTGGCCGCGAGTAGCAGGACCGTCATCACGATTCCAAGCATCAGATCTGGTCCCGGCATTCCCTCGGGAGGGAACGGCCCACGCGTCGCCTTGAGGTAAAACCAGACGACGAACAGCGAGGCAAAAATTATCAACTCGCCGAGTATGACCAGCAACATCGAGATGTAGCCGGACTTGAACCCGAGCAGCTGACGTTTTTGCGCCGGAACAACACCCGTCTCAAACTCCTCGATCGTGTATTCCTTCGTCCAACCCCACATACCGTATATCAGGACCGGAATCCCGATGACCAGCGCCACGGTGAACATCGAAAGCCCGAGCCCCGTGAAGAACATGCCCAGGGCGACGAACAGCGGGTACTTGCTACCGTGGGGGAAGCCCTCGGCTCCCTCCCCTCGGCGAACCGGTTCACCGGGTCGATCAGACATATCTTCGTTTGACATGGTTAGTGGCCTCCTTCCTCTTCCTCACCGTGGCCGCCTTCGCTAGCCTCGAAACTCTCCGGAACTGTCCCACCGTTGGCCTCCACCCACGTCCGGTAGTCCTCTGGCGAGACGACGAACACCTGTGAGACCATCTGCGAATGGCCCTTTCCACAGAGTTCGGCACACGTGACCTGATATGTGTCGGCGGGGATTTCAGTTCCATTTACCGTGATGGTCCGTTCTCCCTCAACCCCTTCAACGGAGAACCACGCCGAGTTGATTTGTCCCGGCATGGCGTCTTTTTTCACGCCGAGTTCCTGAATTGCGAAGGAGTGAATCACGTCGGCTGATGTGATTCTGAATTTAATCACGGTGTCCGCAGGCAGGACGACGTGATTCCCCTGCGTGAACGGGACGCCAGCAACGTCGTACCGGAAGAACCACTGGCCTGCGGTGATGTCCATCTCGAGGACGCGGTCCGTTCCGGCCTGTGTGGTCGGGTCGGCGGCTTGGTCGGTCTGTGCGAGCGCGCCCGCCCCCATGAAGACGGTCATCAGTACCAAGAAGGCGATGCCCAGACTCCACACGCTGAACGTGTAGCGACCACTGCCGGGACGGAGTTTCGCGGCAGTTTCACGGCGTGGAGCGGCGTATCGATAGACGAACCAACCAGTCACAGCGACGAACCCCCCGCCACCAACCATCGCGATGACGGACATCGTCACACGGAAGTTGTGGATGATTCCGATGGGTTGACCGTTGGCGACCTCTTCGAGCGTAACGACCCCGAAGTCATAGAAGAACAGCCCGAGTCCGAACGCGATGACAAGCGCCCAGAATGCTCCCGAGAGCGTGCCGTATGAGCTGTCGTCCGGCACGGTAACGTCGTCGTCCGCGTCACTCATCGTTATCACCTCCGAGATTGACGCCGACGCCACCATCCGACACGACCGTCCCAGAATCGTCGTCAAGGTCAACGTCAACGGCATCATCGGGAATGTCGTCGTAGACGTTCTCCGGCGTCGGCGCGTGGTGCGGGAAGCCGTCCCACTCGGGAGAGGGCATATTCTGTCCTGAGAGGACGTCTTCCCACGGGTTATCGACCTGTTCTCCATATCGAAGACTCCAGAGCATATTGACGAAGAACACAAGCTGTCCGGAGGCGACGAAGAACGCGGCTCCGGTGGTCAGTATATGCCAGAACTGGAGTTCCGGCATGTAGGTGTAGGTCGCGTAGCGCCGCATCATCCCGAGTTCGCCCAGCCGGGCCATCAGGAAGAACAATAGTGGAAGTCCTCCCAGCGTCGTGACTGCGTGGTACTTGCCGGCGAGGGAATTGTACATCCGCCCAGTGATGAGTGGATACCAGTAGTACACGCCCGCGAGGAGGCCCATAACGCCGACCATGAAGAGTGTGAAGTGGAAGTGCCCGACGACGAAGTACGTCGAATGGAGCTTCTGGTCCAACGCGGGCTGACCAAGCTGAAGGCCCTCCATCCCGGAGTAGACGAGTCCAACGAGAAGCCCGATAGAGAACAGCATCGGTGTCGTGAGATGAACCCGTCCCTTGTACATCGTTGCGAGAGCGCTGAAGAGATAGAGGCTGAACGTGAGGGCGATGACCATCGAGAACACCATGAAGGCGTACCGAGAGGCCCCAAGTCCGGTGGTGAACATGTGGTGAGCCCACACGCCCGCGGAGAACAGTGAGAGCGTCACAAAGCTGACGATGACCCACTTGTTCCCGAAGATGGGGCGCTCGCTGAACCGGCCGATGATCTCCATTGCGATCCCCATACCGGGGATAACGAGGATGTACACCTCCGGGTGACCAAATGTCCACCATATCCACTGGTAGAGTAAGGGTGCGCCCCCAGTTCGGGCGTTGTAGAACGTCATCTCAAGCGCCCGTTCGAGGAAGTTCAGGTTGAGTGCGGTGACGACCCACGGGAACGTATAGAATCCGAGTGCGGGCGTGATGATACCGATCGCCCAGCAGGCCATCGGAATGTCGAACCACCCGAGATCCGGCCGTCGCTCGTTCACGACGGTGACGAAGAAGTTGATGCCGCCGGGGATCGAGCCGCCGCCCAGAAGCAGCGTGAGTCCGACAATCTCCGCGTCGATCCCCGACGAGTTGAGCATCGTCGTGAGTGGTGGGTATTGGAACCACCCACCGTTCGCTGGGAGCCCTGTGAGTCCGAGGGCGTTTGTGAACAGCGGGAGCCAGAGGAGCAGCCCACCCGCGGTGATTGACCATGCACCGAGCGCGTTCCAGCGCGGATAGGCCATCTCCTCGGCTCCAACCCAGTGAGGGATGAGGTAATTCTGGAATGCCCCTGTCAGCGGCGGAATGACGAAGAAGACCATCGTCAATCCGTGGAGCGTGAGGAGGCTGTTGTACCCCGCGGAGTTGAGAATCGCGTTGGCAGGGGAGAGTGCCAGTTCCGTCCGAAACACCAGTGCTGCCAGCCCGCCAACCGCGAAGAAGAACAGCGCGTTCCAGAGGTAGATGATGCCGATGATTTCGTGATCGGTCGTATACAGCCAGTACCGCCATCCAGACGGGCCGTGGTGGCCGTCGTGGTCGTCGTAGTCGCTCCCACCGTCGTCCGTAGCGTGTTCTGTCATCAGTGTCCACCTCCGCCTTCGCCGCCCTCCTCACCGTGACGTACCATGGTTCGGAGATCGCCCTCGATTTTCTCCTTGATTACGGGCCCGTTGACTGGGTCTGCCTCAACGATGGGCGAGAGGTCAGCGGTCATGCCGGGTGACCAGCCCTCGCCTTGGTTCTCTTCCCAGAGTTCCCCGACCACAACGGCGCCGGCCATCCCACTAACCCCGTAGTGGGGCTGACAGAGATAGAAGTAGACCCCCTTCTCCTCGAACGTGTGGGTATATGGTCCATATCGTATGAGTTCGGTCTCGCCCACCGCGTCGAACTCGCTGTCGTGACTGCCTGGAAGCAACCCGGAGTCGAACGAGGCTCCGTTTTCAGGAATCAACCGCGGATAGCCTGCCATAAGGTCAGGCGTGATGGCTGTCGCAGAGTGTGTCCGTCGTTCAGAGATGCCTTTGGCGGTGTGCGCCCAACGAACCGTTGTTCCGGGCTCCACCCACACCACGTGCGGCATGAAGTGATAGTTGTTCGTGTCGTCATCGTAGGCGATCATCGCAACATCCACGAACCCCTCGTCGTTCGGCTCAGCCGGATACTCATCCATCGCCGGTGATCCCACCATCGCCTCGAACCCCATCTGCATCATCGGCTGCATGTTCGCACCGATGGAACCCTCGGTCATCTGCGATTGGAGACAACCAGCGAATGACATCATTCCTATCGCTCCGGCAGTGCCAGCACGTCGCAAGAAACGACGACGATCTATCTCGTTAGCCACGCCAATCACCCATGAGTCGTACTGACATGGGCAGCCCATTCTCGTGTGGGGTAATATAATATAATGACCTTTCAGATGATACTACTGGCCGATACGGTCACACATTAATTCATGTGGGGCGCCTCTATCTGTCGATTACAACTCTTGACCCGACGTATCAGATATATTTTCTTTCTTCTGGAAGATGGGTTCGTATGCCCCTCCGTGTAGATACCGTTCCGCCTGTGACGTGAGCTTGTATCGTCCGCGATCAACCCTTGAGACGAAGCCGTGTTTCTCTAACGTCCGAAGACGCCGGTTGACCTCATCTCGGCTCCGGTGAATATTCCGTGAGATAATCGACGGGGAGAGTACGAGCTGTGTCGAGTGGAATACCTGGAGAATTTCGTCGTCCATCGGCGTCATCCACTCTTCGGACTTCCGAACCGATTGTGGATTACGAAAGAGAAGGGAATCCCACTGATTGGTTCGTAAATCGTTGTGGAGAGGGCTGTACAACCCCCAAATGATCAGCAGTCCGGCGAAGATATGGATCAGATGCGTTAGATGCGGTGCGACGGCGTTCACGATAGGTGAAACCGCTACGTAGAGAAGAAGTCCCGCAAGCATCACGACGACGAACCGCTGGTGTTGGTGGACGAAATGCTGTTCGGAGAGGAGATACAACAAGCCAGCTCCCGCGGCGACACCAGTGACGATGTTGTAGAGACCGAGTATATCAATCACGTTCGAGATCCCCCCGTTGTCGCTTGGAGGCGGTTTCGATGACGAATCACTAACCCGACGAAGATCACGACGACGGTGTTCAGGAGCGCTTGGTACAACCGAGACTCAGCGAGTCGTGGCTCCACACTCAGCAAGAAGACGTGATGGAGGGAGAATATCGAAAATACGACTACGAGGACGATAATTGCCGTTCCAAACGTGGATTCGCGAAAGACGTCCCAAGTGAGGATAGCCATTGTTCCGGCAACCGACCCGACGATGAGAGCGAACAGAGCCGTCGTGACGTAACCGAACTCCCCGAACATACCTCGTTCTCTCCGGAGAAACTATATGTATGTTTGGGAGTATCTAACACTATGGAGTCGCCGATGCGCTCAAACGCCGTACCGGAGGGCGTTATTTCTAGGATATTCTGGCGTTCGGCCTGGCACCCGCTGGCAACGATCGGCGGTATCTGGGTGTTCGGTTTCGCGCTGGGGAACGCGTTCATGATCCCCGGCTCGTTCGTTCTCGGGCGAGACGGTCTCGGTACTGCGGCACTATTTTCGGTCGGAGGGGTGCTAATGGGGTTGCTCACGTGGGGAGCGTCGGTCGGATACGTCAACCACGTCACGGAAGGGATTGAGTCGCGGTTCGAGCAGGCCTGTCGGGAGGCCTTCGACCTTGACGATGGCGAACCGACCCACGTGACCAGTGTCGAATCGCGGACTGGTCTTGCACCGGCGGACACCTACCGGTTTACTAGCATCCGATCCAACGGAGAGACTATGGAACTGTTCAGGGCGGAGTTCGACACGGAAGTATACTCGATGAGTACGTATCCATCGGTCTATATTCCGTGCGACCGATTCGATGACATCGAGAACGAAATCGAGACGCTTTCGCTCAAGATCGACAATATGCTCTGGACCGTTCCACGCTCACGCACAGCGTGACGACGGATGGAAGCATACGACACGGATAAGAACGCCGGCTCATTCGGTGAATGTGTCCGGTTTGCCAGCTCCGAACCAGAGCGCAACTGCGAGCAATGTGACAATAGTCTGGCCGACGACGTACGGGGTGGGTCTAACCAGCGCGAGCAGGTCTCCAATCGTCTCGACGTGGTGATAGTCAGTCACGACCGGCCAGAACAGAAACAGTAGAGTCTCCTCGGGGACGAACAGGTAATCAATGAGGTCCGCAGCGAGGTGTGATCCATATCCGAGCGCGTACGCCGCGCCGACCTCCCACTGGTCTCTGTGTTTCGTGACGTAGAGGACGATCAGGACGACGAGTGCCGCAGTAAACACCGAGTGTGCGACCGACCGACTCGGGAGCGATGGAAGTACAAACGCGAGTGGTTTGTCGACGATATCCGGGAGCAACGCACCCCCGAACAGGGCAATGATCGGGGCATCGTCACTTCGGTCAGTAGAACCACCAGAAATGCCTCGGTAAACGAGATACGCGACTGCAGCGTGGACCCAAAAGAGCACACTCAACAATACTGCCCAAGCTATTTAATCGTTCAAGGACTGCGACACCGTCAGCGTCATATGCCATCGATTTCGGAGCGAATAGTCTCTCGCTCGAAGTAGAGGATTTCCAGTCCTAGGAGGACGACCGTCACAACAAGAACCACACTAAAAACGGCGGGTTCCATCACGGCAAGGTGATACGCTAACGAAGGGAAGAACAGTACTGCACCAACCCCGCCGACGACGGGGAGGATACCTGTGCGAAGGCCCTCTCGATGCCGGAACGCGAGGAAACACATCAACCCAAAGACGGTGATGAACGCAAGCGACGCGAACGACGTGATTCCTTGAAGACTACCGTAGGCGGTGAACGCGGCTGTTATCAAGCCCAAGACGAGAAGTGTTCGCGTAGGAGCACCGTCGGCATCGGTGTCTCCGATCCGATCGGGAAGTAAGTCGTCTTCAAGCATTCCCGTCGCAAAGTGGGCCGCCGAGAACAGCGTGGCGTTGATCGCGCTCCCAGTCGAGAACAGCGCCGCCACGGAAATGAGGATGAACCCCATTTGCCCCATGAACGGTTCGGCCGCGATGGCGAGTGACACCTCGGGGTTCGCGGCGATCGTTTCGGGCTGAAGCAGACCCGTCGTGACGACTGCCACGAGGACGTACAGCCCGAGGGACGCGGGGATTGAAAGATAGATTGCCTGCGGGATGGTCGTCCGAGCGTTTCGAAGACTCCCCTCGTCGTAAAAGAGTAGCTGCCAGCCCTGAAAGGCGACGAACGAGAGGGCAGCGGACATGAGTAACCCGCCCGTCGCGACGGAGGAGAACCCGGTCGTCAGCTGTTCTGTCCGCGCTCCAAAATAGAACCCCCACACACCAAAAATGAGGAGAATCCCGGCCTTTGCCGCGACGAGGAGCACCTCGGTCACGCCACTCGCTCGGGCACCAAGGACGTTCAGCAGTACAAACCCCAGGACGCTGAGAACCGACACAACGGGACGGAGTGGAATCCCGAGTACGGTTTCGACGCCGAGGAGTTTCGTCGCGAAACTACCGAATGCGAACGCGTACATACCCATCGACCCGATATAGCCGAACAGAAGCGTCCAACCGACCATCCCAGCGACCGTCGTCGACTCACCGAACTCCTGTAAAAAACTGACCGAACCGCCGGATACATCGCCAAGCCGCTGGAGACGAACGTACGAGTAGCCAGCGCAGAACGCGACGACACCGCCGCCGGTAAACGCGAGCCACGCAGCAGGCCCCGACATTTCTGCAACCACGCCAAGTACGGCGAAGATTCCACCACCAATCATACCACCGAGCGCAATCGAGACTGTACCGAGAAGGCCCAACTTCTCGCTCATCGTCTCTCCTTTGGGGTGCCATCTTTAGACTTCTTGTCGTTACGAATCCAAACCACCACAGTCTGGGAGTAGAAATCGTTTGCTTTGATGCTCAGGTTCCGAAGAGCGAGTAGAACCACGTTTCAGTGTCCGGATGGAGACCGTTATGGACTGCCCGGATCGCCGCAGCGACTGACACTGCGAAGACAGCGTGAAGAAGATGCGTCGGAACCCAGCCGACCACTACTGTACTTGCCCCGAGGACGGCAGCGCAGAGCGCCCCAACGCCGATTCTGAAAAAGAACGGCCGCTGAATCACCAGCACGGTGTCCCCGTAGAGCAGGATGTAACAAAGGAACGCAAGCCCACCAGCGACGACTGCCGAGAGTAACGAAAAGAGGAGCGCAGTCATCGGGATTTTCCCCCAGAATACCCAAGTCGCGGGTGAATGTACCCGAGTGCGCCGAGTACGACTACGACACTGAGGAGAGCTCCGGTTTCCACTGCAGCGAGCAGGCTATGCGGAAGCGGCGTGAGCATCCCGAGATGGGCGATCCCGAACAGCAGCCCAACGAGCGGTACTCCAACGAGAAGGAGACCATATATTCCCTCGTACTGGTGCCAGATAGCGGGCGTTTTACTCACCGTGTACGCGGTGCTCGCGAGAATGGTACCCGTTACGAGAAGTTCGCTGAGGGACGTGAGCATACGGCTACCCTCTCCAGCCAGCCACAAGTCAATTACTCCTCACCTGAGGTGTCCCATTCCTGGATTCCAAATTCTGCTAGGGTTGTGACGCCGGTCTCCAAAAAATAATACACGATATATCCCACAGATGTAGCCACAATCGCATTAGGGGAGGAGACCCTAGATGTAGGCCACCAAGACAATGGACAGATCAGATTACGTGATCCTCTCGGTTATCGGCGTAGTCACCGTCCTCATAGGTGTCGTAACGACTAACCAACCACTCGGGCGATTCTTCGTGGAGAGCACCCGCCAAGCTGCGACGACGACCGCCGCGATGGCCTGGATTACCTGGTGGGCACTCGTGATCGGCTTCGCCATCGCCGGCGGCGTCGAGGCGTGGGTCTCGACCCAACAAATTTCGGAGCTACTCGAAGGCCACGGCCCACGAGAGATTGGACTCGCCACGTTCTTCGGGTTCGTCTCCTCGTCGTGCTCGTACTCGGCCATCGCCACCGCGAAAAACCTCTACAAGAAGGGCGCGTCCGCGGCAGCGGCACTGGCCGCGTTCCAGTTCGCCTCGACGAATCTCGTCATCGAGATCGGGATCGTCATCTGGCTGCTGCTCGGCTGGGAGTTCCTGCTCGCCGACGTGATCGGTGGCCTGCTCCTCATCGGCCTGATGTCGGTCGGCTTCGTCTACCTCGTACCCGACGAGATTCTCGACGAAGCACGCAAGAACGTCACCGATGAGGAGGGTATTACCGTACAGGATCCCGTCTGTGGGATGGAGGTCGACCCCGAGGAGACCGACCACTCCATCGAGCATGATGGGCAGACGTACTACTTCTGTTCGCAATCCTGCAAGGACAGCTTCGACCCGAAGGAAGCGAATACCTCGATTCGGGAGAAAGCGACGTCCTGGTCGGGGTGGAAGGGGCTCGCTGACAAACAGTGGAAGGAGTGGGCGATGCTCTGGGATGAAATCGCTATCGGCTTCATCTTCGCTGGGCTCATCGCGGGCTTCATCCCCGAGTCCGTCTGGACGAGCGTCTTCTCCGGCGCCGTGTTCGGCTTGCCGGTGTACGTCCTCTGGACGGCCGCGCTCGGTGCGATCATCGGCGTCGTCACCTTCGTTTGCTCGGTCGGCAACGTCCCGTTCGGGACCGTCCTCTGGACCCGCGGACTTCCCTTCGGGTCGGTTCTCTCGTACATCTTCGCGGATCTCATCGTCCCACCCATCATGAAGGCCTACGACGAGTACTACGGGACGACGTTCGCGGCGGTACTCAGTCTGATGATCTTCATCAGCGCCGTTATCGTCGGGTTCGTGGTTCACTTCCTGTTCCTAGGGTTGGGACTCATCCCGTCGCGGGCCTCTGCCCAAATCGCCGAGGTATCCATCGAGCTCAACTACAAGCTGGTGTTGAACGTCCTCGCGACTGCGTTCTTTGCGTTCCTCTACTGGCTCCATAGCCAAGATTCGGTCGCCGGCGGGGAACGCGGTGGCGAAGAGTACGCGGCTACGACGGACTGACGGGCCGTCCACCTGCTCACGTACTTTACAATAACGATTTCGTCGATCGATAATTCGACGACTCGGTCAAGGAACATCTACGATTTCGGGCTATTGGTCCCTGACCTCCCGTCCACCTCGCGAACACAGTTTCGATACGAACACCATTCATTCCAGATCGCCCTCACCGAAGTCACGGGTCTTTGAAATCGTCACTGCTACTACGAGATTCAGCAACGAGATCGCGCCACTGCTCCCATCGAGGGATAAACATCGGTACCTTACGCTGATAAGTGCGGTAGTCATCACCGAATGTATCGACCATATCATGCTCTTCCCTCCGTGCAAGCCACGTAAAAATCACAACGACGAGCGGAAAT
The DNA here is from genome assembly GCF_031624635.1 of Halogeometricum sp. S3BR5-2. Taxonomy (NCBI): domain Archaea; kingdom Methanobacteriati; phylum Methanobacteriota; class Halobacteria; order Halobacteriales; family Haloferacaceae; genus Halogeometricum; species Halogeometricum luteum. The sequence continues at coordinate 103,265 of NZ_JAMQOQ010000008.1, forward strand.
AGAGCGACAGAGAAGATCGTCGGCCAGTGAATGATGCCCTCGCCGAACAGGGCGATGAACAGGCCGGTGTATTGTGGGTGACGGACGTACCTGTAAAGCCCGTCTGTGACCAGTCGGTCGTCCTGCCGGGCACGATAGACTTGTCGCCATCCCTGAGCAAACAGGCCGATGCCGACAAACGCCACAGCGTAGCCGAGGAGCATTGATACGAACATACCCGTCTCGCCAAACCCGATCAGTGTGGACCAGAGATTGGTACTGACGTACTCGCGATCCAGACCGAAAAACCGGACCAGCAGATAGATCGTCAGTGGAAACCCATACATCTCCGCATATAATGCAATGATGAACGCCTGTACCACTCCTGCGCCGACCCACTCCCGCCAGCTATCAGGAGCGAAGTACCGATAGAAGAACCAAGAAACTACGACAATGAAGATAATCGCGAGGCCCCAAGCACCGGGATTCGTAATAGTGGGATCTATTGATGACACGCTTACTTACCCGAGTAGATATCGAGTCCATGGATACCGTTCGACGAGCGGCACTCCGCCGACCTCATACTGTTCGATATACGCATCGAGACCGAGGATCCGTCCCGCTCCGAACGCGGCGACTGAGAGGAAAACGAGCATGTACGCGAAATCCCCGTTGATGTAGCCATGTGCGACATCCCAGTTGCCGAAATAGAACATGAGCATCATAAATGCCCCCCAGAACGCAGCGAGTCGAGTGAGGGCACCGAACAACAACCCGAGCCCGATAAGCAGCTCTCCCCACGGTACTGCGACGTTCACGAAGTCGACGAACCACGGCGTGTTCCCCATCGCTACGAACAGATCAGCAAGTGGGCTCCCGCTGTTCGGAACGGCCCCGGTGAGATATCCACCGGCACTAAAACTCCCCGAGAGGACCTTGTCGAGACCACTCTGGAAGAACGCCAGTCCCATCATCAACCGAAGCCCGAAAATAAACCAGACACTCAACGTGTGTAGTCGACCGCTTGCGGTGAATCCCCCAATTGTACTTTCTAATTGAACTTCTTGAGATGCCATATCGTGTGCCTATTCCCGGCAAAGGGTTATAAAATCGCGGTGGGATCTCGCCAGACCGGAATAGAGCGCCCTTTTCGGGGTGATCTCCCCGATACCGTCATACCGGCTGAATAGTATCGTATTCCCAAGCGTCTGTGACGGCGGCATACGTCTGCTTGATTACAGCCGGGTTGGAGAAAATCCGAGCAGCCACCCGTGGATGCCGCAAGAAGCGACGGAGAACCGCCCGTGGGGATCGATCGATGTCTTCAATGTCGATTCCAGACACCACTTGGACGGCATCACCGAGAACGGTCATCTGACGAGTCTCGACGAGGTGCCGCATAATTCGGGCGAGCAGGTACTCTCCTTTCATCATCCGATAGAGTCGGTCTGGATACTCCTGTAGACTTCCCTCCGCCGTCAACTTGGCTGCGAGATACGACGACTGAATTGCTTGCGAGATCCCTTTCCCGGTCAGCCGATTCGCGATTCCAGCCGCATCCCCGACGCGAACGACGGGCCACTCAGGTAGATAGGTCAGCGCAGGATCGAGACTCGGTCCTTCGGGAATGATAGCAATATTCGTCTGACTCCGAGATGGCATCGGCCAGCCGTTTCGTTCGCATGCCGCCACAAATTCGGCCATGTAATCGGCTGGGCGTTCGCTCTCGGTCCACCCGATGCCGACGTTGGCCCGCTCGGGCGATTTCGAGAACGCCCACGCGTACCCGGTATAGCCCTCAAGAATGATCTGGCTATTCGGGTAGAGATCCGAAAAGTCGCCCTCCACGTCAGCGTTAATGGCGATCATCCGACCCGCGTACTCGTCCGTTCTCCCTCGAATCTTGCTGGTGATCGACGGTTGGCCAGTCGCGTCAACCAAGAGGTCGTATTCGTCGGCCAACGTCCGGAACTTCGCCTTCGTGATCTGGTGGTTCTCGTGAATCGAAACGCCCTTTTCAGCGAGGCGTTCGGCCCATCGCCGTTCGACGACGTTTCTGTCAGTGATGTACGTATCGGAGGCCGGGAACGTTCCCTCTCCGGTGCGCTGTCTTCGGGATGCCGTTCCGTCGTAGATCTCTACACGTAACTCCGGAAGAGCATTGACGAACCCATTCGTTGGCGTCGAACTGAGTGGAATCTTAGAGACGGCCGTCATCGCTTCCCCGCAGTTGACTCGTTTGTCATCGTACGACTGGCGTTCAAAAAGGTCTACTTCGAACCCTCGCTTGGAAAAGCCTTCAGCAGCGGCGAGGCCGCCGACTGCCCCACCGATTACTGCCACGCTTTGGATTCGCGGGGACGGTTCTGACGGCGGCTGTGAGCGAAGGGAGAAACCCTCAGATCGTAAAGATAATGCATTCAACATTATTTGTCACTTTGGTTGCTACTTGCTACTCCACGGTAAGCAATCGGCGGAGCACCAGATGAAGGATTCCGCCATTTTCGACGTATCGAACGGCTGCGGGCGTCCCGACCTGTGCCGTAACCGGGAATTCGACGGTTGAACCATCGGTACGTTCTGCAACGACTGTGAGATTGTCGTTCACGTCTAGGCCGTCGTCGAGCCCGTGAATCGCGATTCGTTCCGAACCGTCGAGGCCGAGCGACTCCCACGAGTCACCGTCGGCGAACTGGAGTGGGAGGACACCCATGCCGACGAGGTTGTCACGAAAGATACGCTCGTAGCTCTCGGCGATGGTCGCTCGAACGCCCAGGAGGTCAGTCCCCTTTGCGGCCCAGTCGCGGCTCGACCCGGTGCCGAGTTCCTCGCCGGCGAACACGACCAGCGGCGTGTCGTCCTCGCGATAGCGGCGGCTCGCTTCGAAGACGGTCGTCTGTTCTTCCGTTGGCTGGTGAATCGTGTAACCACCCTCGACGTCGTCGAGCATCTCGTTCTCGATACGGACGTTGGCGAAGGTGCCGCGCATCATTACCTCGTGGTTGCCCCGGCGAGCGCCGTACGTGTTGAACTCGTGGGGTTCGACGCCCTGTTCGACGAGCCACTCCCCGGCCGGCTGCTCGCGAGAAAACGGTCCCGCTGGACTGATGTGGTCGGTCGTAACCGTGTCACCGAGCAACATGAGCGTCCGAGCGTCCTCGATATCCGCGACGCCCGGTTGCTCCAGCGGGAAATCCTTGAAAAAGGGCGGTTCGCGGATGTACGTCGAAGAATCGTCCCACCCGTAGACATCACCGGTGGGTGCATCGAGCGCTTCCCAGCGCTCGTCCCCCTCGAACACCTCCGCGTACTTCTCCTCGAACATCGACGAGTCGACGCTGTCGTGAACCGCCGCGTGGATCTCGTCGGCGTCAGGCCAGATATCCGAGAGATACACCGGATTGCCGTTGTCATCTGTTCCGAGCGGGTCACGTTCGAGGTCGATATCCATCCGACCAGCAAGGCCGTAGGCGACCACGAGCGGCGGACTGGCGAGATAGTTCGCTCGCACTTTCGGATGGATGCGTGCCTCAAAGTTGCGATTGCCCGAGAGAATGCTCGTCGTCCAGAGGTCCTCGGCATCGATTGCGCGCTCGATGGGCTCGGGGAGCGGCCCGGCGTTGCCGATACAGGTCGTACAGCCGTAGCCGACGACGTTGTAGCCGAGGTCCTCGAGGTACGGGAGCAGTCCCGACGCTTCGAGATATTCGGTGACCACGCGACTGCCCGGGGCCAGACTCGTCTTGACGTACGCAGGGACGTCGAGCCCACGCTCAACAGCGTTGCGAGCGAGGAGGCCCGCCGCGAGCATCACGGACGGATTCGAGGTGTTCGTACAACTGGTGATGGCGCTCACCACGACGCTTCCGTGGCCGATTTCGGTCGTCTCACCGTTCACATCGACTTCGACTCGTTTGGTGAGGTCGCCAACATCCGGTCCCGGAAGGTCGGGGTCAGGTCGATCGGTGTCGGGCGCACTGCTTTCACCGAGCCATCGGGTGAGTGCGTCCTCGTCGACCTCGTCGAGTTCGTCCTCGAATTCGCCGTGGACCAGCCCCCTGAAGTGCGTCTTCATGTCGTCCATCGGGACGCGATCCTGGGGCCGCTTCGGTCCTGCGAGACTCGGCGTGATCGTCGAGAGGTCGAGTTCGACCGTTTCGGTGTACTCGGGGTTCTGTTCACCGAACAGTCCCTGTGCGTCGAGATATTCACGAACGAGGTCGATGTGCTCCTCGTCACGGCCCGTGAGTTCGAGGTAGTCGAGTGTCGCCTCGTCGACGGGGAACATACTGATGGTCGAGCCCTGTTCGGGTGCCATGTTCGCGATGGTCGCCCGATCCGGAACAGTCAGGTTCGACACGCCCGGGCCGAAGAACTCGACGAACCGATCGACGACACCGACCTCGCGAAGCTGTTCAGTGACGTGAAGTACGAGGTCGGTCGCAGTCGCCCCTTCGGGGAGTTCGCCGGTGAGGCGGACGCCGACGACCTCGGGCAGTTTCATCGTGATGGGCTGGCCGAGCATGGCGGCTTCGGCTTCGATGCCGCCGACGCCCCAGCCGACGACGCCGATGCCGCCGATCATCGGCGTGTGACTGTCCGTGCCGACGAGCGTATCCGGGAGCAGCCAGTCGTCCCCACCTTGTTCGCGGGCGTGAACGACCTGTCCGAGGTATTCGAGATTGACCTGGTGGACGATTCCCGTTCCCGGTGGGACGACGCGGAAGTCGTCGAAGGCCTGCTGCGCCCATTTCAGCGCTCGATACCGCTCGCCGTTGCGCTCGTACTCCAGTTCGACGTTCTTCTCGTAGGCGTCCTCGGAGCCGAAATAGTCGACCTGGACGCTGTGGTCGATCACGAGGTCAATTGGAATCTCTGGCTCGACGATCGCGGGATCCTTGCCTTTCCGGTCAACCGCTGCTCGGAGCGCTGCGAGGTCGACGACGGCAGGGACACCGGTGAGATCCTGAAGGACGACTCGTGAGGGAGTGAACGGGAGTTCGACGTCCGGGACGTCGGGCTGCCATGACGCGACGTTCCGAACGTCGTCGGCGGTGATGGTGTCCCCGTCGACGTTCCGAAGGACGGATTCGAGGAGCACCCGGATGCTGACTGGAAGACGGTCCAGTTCGCAAAGGCCCGCTTCTTCGAGAGCGGTGAGGTCCGCCATACGGTAGGCATCCCCGTCGAACTCGAACTCACGTATTGCGTCGAATGGATCGATTTTGACCATACCGTGGACTACACCGACCCAGGCCTTGAATCATAGCCCAGCAGCAATCGCAAAAACTGGGCAATACATGCACTCGGCGTAGTCAATCGCTGGACATTGCGGTCACAGAATCCGATCGAGCGCCTCCGAGATAGAGCGCGCCCTGATGATTCGGAGTCCCTGAACAGCCACCTCCGTCGGTTCGCCCGCCGGAACGACCAGCTCCTGTGCACCGACAGCACGTGCGGCACGGGCTTTCGTCTCGATCTCCCCAACGGGAAGCAACGCTCCCTCGTCGTCGACGACTCCCGTGATGAGCGTCTCCTGTGTGAGCGACTGCCGACGGAGACTGGCGACGAGGGCGATCGTGAGTCCTGCTTCCCAGCTCTTCCCGCGAAGCGCGAGCACGCCGGACGTGGGAGGATCGAACGTGACGTGCGTCGCCGTGTTGGCGAGTGAACTATCGGTGAGTCGCGTGGCTGTCGCGGTCGCTTCACGGAGGGCGAGCTGGAGATCGTGGCGGACTTCGATCCCGTTCAGATTCACAAACAGCTCGCCCTCCCCATCGGCGAACTCGAATGTCACAGGAATCACGAGGCCACTATCGGAGCCGTCGACTGCTGGAAGATAGTACCGAGTTGGTGCAGGAAGCGTGGCCCCACCAGCGAGCGTCGCCAGCGACTGAAACCCCTCCCCTGCTCGCGTGAGACCGAAAACTGCCCCAGCGCCGCCCACACCCCCCAGGCCGAGTCCGGCAAGAAACGCCCGACGTGATAGAACCGTCTCTTCAATCCGGTCGATTACGTCGCGCTCCGTATCGGCCGGTCGAGAGACGGACGCGGATTCGTCGGATGACATAGCAGTATGGTGAGCGGCTACGGTTGGGATTTGTGTTATCGTGTAACACGGGGCTCGATAGTAAAGACTCTTCGCAGCACCGACTTCGAACGGGTACGCCTATTTTGGCCGCTCTCCCACGTATAATACGTCCGTCGTCACTCATGCTACCACGGTATCGGTCACTGGGCGAGCTCGTCGTCATAAGTAGCGTCGTGACCGGTATCGGTGTGTGGAGCGCCTACCAGTTCGAACTCGCCCTGCTCCAGGTAACGACCGTCACCACGTGGACGCTTCTGGTCGGGCTCGTTGAGGAGGCGTTCGTCCGATTCATTCCGCTGATACTCGTCTTCTATGGATGGAGCTACCGGCAAGGCCAGCTCCTCTCGAAAACCGAGGGACTACTCGCGACTGTGGTCTCCGGGCTGACTGTCGCACTTCTCGAACTCGTACTCAAACTCGAGTACTTATCGCGTCTGGAGGCGACAGCCCAGTTCGACTCGCTGGTGCTACCGCTGGTATTCATTCACCTGCCGTTCGCTCTGTTTGCTGGGCGGTTCGCATACGCGCTCGGCGAGCAGATCCACGGCACCGACGAGATCGGTCTTCCGTCGATCTCGCGACGAACTCTGATGATACTCCTTCTCGGATATCTCGGTCTCGCGGTCGTTCACGTCGGATACAACCTACTCGTACGGTAGGAATTGAAACGCCGCTAAAAAGGAAGTACAGAAGGATTAGTGGTCGTCGCCGAGAGCTGTCCGAATCATCCCGTTCAGTTCTTCGAGCTTCTCGCGGACGCGGTCGGGCTTGTCAGCCGGCAGTTCCTCGAGAGCGACCTGTTCGTGGGGGTCCGGCTCGCCCACAATGACGCTCCCGATCATCCCGAGGCTCTCGTGGGGCGTACAGTAGTAGTGGTAGACACCCTCGGTCTCGAACGTGTGCTCGAACGTCACGCCCTGCTCGGAGAGGATGCCGCTGTCCCAGGCCGCTGCGCCGTCGGGGACGAGTTGGGGCTGATCGTTATCGGGGTGGTAGGCGGTCGTCGAGTGGCTCCCGCTCTCGTTGTGCCAGGTCACAGTCCCACCGACGTTCACCCGCACGACGTGTGGCTCGAAGTGGTAGCTCCCGTCCTCAGTAATCATGCTCACTTCGGCCGTATCGGACGGCGCTCCGACCGCCTCGTCGTGACCGCCATCGTCGTGGCTACTTTCTTCGTCGTTGTGCCCGGTCTCAGTGCCGTCGTCGTGGCCACTCTCGGTTGGCGATCCGTTCGCCGCTCCGCCGTCGTTGTTCTGCGTTCCGGTACACCCGGCGAGTCCAACGACTGCCGCACCGCCAGTCAGCTGGAGCATCCGTCGACGCGTGAGTGAGTCGGTCATGGCATCGGTCACCTTACAGGTGAACCTACACGGGCTGGGCATATAGTCCGGAAAGCAGATTTGCTGGGTCGGCAAATCGGCGTTCCTTTATATACCCATCCACAACAACAGGAACTGTGAGTGAGGAGCGAGACATCTCGGGGATCCTCGAAATCCTTGACGACGACTATGCACGCGCAATCCTCGAGGCGACTCGCCAGAAACAGATGTCCGCCAAGGAACTCAGCGAAGAGTGTGACATGTCAGTCTCAACAGTTTCCAGACGGGTCAACACGTTACTGGAGTACGACCTGCTTATCGAGCGAACGCATATCGACCCCGACGGTCACCACTACAGCGAATACGAAGCCCAGCTCGACCGTGTCGAGGTACAGCTCCTCGAATCGGGATTCGATGTCCGTATCGAACTTCGAGAAGACGCTCCCGACAGATTCGCTCGGTTGTGGAACACAATGAGGAACGAATAACCATGCACATCGGTCTCGTCATCGCAAAGCTCGTCACAATGGCTCTCGGGTTCGTTATCGCATTCCAAGCCTATCGAGGGTATCGACGTAGCAACAGCCAATCGATGTTGTACCTCGCGGTCGGCTTCGCCATCATCAGCTTCGGGGCGATCATCGAGGGAATCTTGTTCGACGTGGTTGGCCTGACGTTCCACAATGCAGGAGCCGTTGCAACAACCATCGTCGCGATTGGTATGCTCACGATCCTGTACGCTCTGTACGGACGCGACTCGAAGAAAATGGAGGACTAAGTGAATGGTGGATACGACAACAGCAGTTCTCTTGATCGTCCGCACGCTCGTACTCGCACTCGGTATTCTGATCACGTACTATAGTTTCGAGGCGTATCGACGAACGGGGACGTACTATATGCGAAACGCTGCAGGTGGATTTGGAATCATCACACTCGGTGTGTTCATCGAAGGAGTGCTGTTCGAGTTCGGGGGGCTCGATCTTGCTCTTGTCCACATCATCGAATCGGTCGCCATCGGTCTCGGATTCGTGGTCCTTCTCATCTCACTTCGCCAGTAGCTCAAGCCGCGTCTACACTCCTCGAATGGTCAACACTGGCCCATCCGAGTTCCGGAGAACCCGTTCGGTCACACTTCCGATGAGCCGTCGTGAAATGCCGGACCGTCCGTGTGTTCCCATCACGACGAGGTCGATTCCGTGTTGATTGCAGTATTCTTCTATTGCCTGATGAGGAACGCCGTGGGTGATCTCAGCAGCGACTGAAATACCGTCGGCAGCTGCCCGGGACTGGACATCTTCGAGGACAGTCTCTCCGTTTTGCTCCAGTACTTGCTGCAGTTCGTCCCACGTCCATCCCGGACGAGACGCGTAGGCACCTCTATCCACAACGTAGAGGGCATGAAGTGTCGCATCGTACGTCCGAGCCAAATCAAGAGCGTGAGTGACTGCCTCTCGTGCGGGCTTACTTCCGTCAGTCGGGATGAGAATATTCTCAAAGCCTCCCTGGGTTTCAGATTCTGATATCGCCGGCTTCGCTTTGACACTGAGCACGGGTATATCGACAGTACGGACGATTCGGGTCGTCACACTGCCGAGCAGGACTCGGTCGAGACCAGTGTGTCCTCGGGTTCCCATACAGACGAGGTCGATCCCGGTATCGGTGATGTAGGAGCGAATTTCACGCGCTGGAATGCCACGGCGAACCTCAGTTACTGCGTCGAGACCATGTTCTGCGGCTCGAGTTCCGATCTGCTTGGTGGCGTCATCGCCAGCCTCATACCACGTGTCTGGGAGTGTCTCCAGGTCTGTTTCCAGCGCGGTCAGTTCCAGCTTTCGCTCGATCGGCGAACTGTCGACGACGTGGAGCGCGTGGACGGTTGCATCGTATCGACGAGCGATATCAAATCCGTACTGGATTGCCGGCTCGACGTTATCGCTGCCATCGGTTGGGATGAGAATATCTGTGTACATGGTTTGATTCTACGAGTTACCGTGCGAGGGTATTGTACAGCCAGGCGAGAGCATACTCAAGGGCGAAGCTGATCACCGCTGCTTCGACCATGCCAGCTACCGTTCCGACGACGGTCGGCTCGAAGAACAGGTGCCACTGCTCCATCGCCTCGACAGCTCCCTCGTAGACGCCGATCGCTCCGAAGACACCGAGGAGGAGCATCACGATGGCAGAGACGACTGCTGCTGCGCCCGCCAGGGCCAGCGCATTGAGGCGCATCACACTGGTCGTGGATTCCGGATCGTACGTGTCCTGATGAGTGGTCGTCGTGCTCATGACTAGAGATACGCTCCCCTCATTCAATCGGGTTTCTCTTACAATTCGAAAGGGAGAGTCACTCTGGAGACATGGCACGGGAATATAGTGGGAGAAACAGCAGTACAACGCTCATCTTTGTCAGACTTCTATGTCAAAAGAACGAGCCGCAGCCAGCGAACCCGAATCAGTGACGCGCAGCAACTATTGAGCGCGAACGCAGTTCTCACTCGGTTGACCACAGCTAATAGCACTAGGTACATTTGAATCCAAGAATTACCCCGTCGAAACACCACCGTTTCTTAAGAACAACTAACAAAACAGATGGCTGTGATGGTCTAAATATGCAAGCCGCCCTCGTCGACGGAATTATCGAGTCGCTGCGGATCGGCGTCGGATTCCTCTGGACAGCAGCTTGGGCCATCATCATGGGGCTCATCATCACGAGTCTCGTCCAGGTCTACGTCTCCAAAGAGCGGATGGCTCAGGTGCTCGGAGAGGGAAACCTGAGTGGTCTCACGAAGGCAACAGTGTTCGGCGCTGCGAGTAGTGGGTGTAGCTTCGGCGCGGTCGCCATCGGGAAGGGGCTGTTCAAGAAGGGAGCGCACACGGTGAATTTCCTCGCATTCATGTTCGCCTCGACGAACCTCATCGTCGAACTCGGCCTAATGATCCTCATCCTGCTTGGCTGGGAGTTTCTGGTTGCAGAACTCCTCGGAGGGGTCATCCTCATCGCCGTCATGGCACTCCTCGTCCATCTGACCCTCCCGGAGAATCTCTTTGATGAGGTTCGACAGGAACTGAACCAGCGTGATCAGGAACATGGCGTCACCGAGGATCCGACGTGTGGAATGGAGGGCAAAGACGAGTACTCGATCACCACCGACGGCGGCGAGACGTTGAAGTTCTGTTCGGAAGGGTGCATGGAAACGTACCAGCAAGAGGCCGCTAGCAGCGGCGGGTGGCGCGACGAACTCCTTTCGTGGGGTGGCTGGTACAAGATCGGGAACCAGTACCGCAAAGAATGGTCGATGATCTGGAAAGATGTCATCGCGGGTTTTCTCATCTCGGGATTCGTCATCGTGTTTGTCCCCCAGTGGGTCTGGAACACCCTGTTCATCCAGGGCGACGGAGTGCTCGTCAGCGCCGAGAACGCGATTATGGGCGTCGCAATCGCCGTCATCAGCTTCGTCGGCAGCATGGGCAACGTCCCGTTCGCCGTCGCGCTGTGGGGCGGGGGCATCAGCTTCGCTGGCGTCATCGCGTTCGTCTACGCCGACCTCATCACCATCCCCGTACTGAACGTCTACCGGAAGTACTACGGCTGGAAAGTGATGCTGTACATCCTCGGCGTCTTCTTCGTGACCATGGCCTTCACGGGCTTTCTTATGGAAGAACTGTTCGACGCGCTGGGTATCGTTCCGGATCTGGCCGGCGGGCAGACGGCATCCGAACAGACGTACTTCGAACTTAACTACACCTTCTACCTCAACATCATCGCGTTTGCACTCACAGGATTTCTCCTCTACGTCTACCGGAGAGGCCTCGGAGCGCCCGGTCCGTACCGCGATCCCGTATGTGGGATGCGGACCGACGACAGTGGGCCGAGTCTCACCCACGACGGCGAGACGTACTACTTCTGCTCGAACCGGTGCAAGCGATCATTCGAGAAGCACCCATCCGAATTTGCACATCAGCACCCGCAAGTCTCAGGATCTGGAGGTTCCCAGAGCCATGAGCATCACTAGGCGCTCTGAGACACCAAATGTGTGTTTCAATCGTGCGTGGACTCCGTGCGGATGATACCCGCTACGTTATCCATCTGTGCTGAAACATGTGCGCTCTCGCCTGCGACGTGCGTAATTAGATCATCCAAGGTGATCATGCCGACGACGCTCTCGTCTTCAATGACCGGAACGTGTCGAGCACCAGCATCGTTCATTTGTCTGAGCACTTTTGGGATCTCAGCATCTGCTGATACGGTGAGAGGGTCACGCGTCATTATGTCATTAGCTCGTATGTTGTCTCCGCTCGTCTCGGCAGCGAGCACACTGAACTCACTCTCCTCGGTGAGTAGGTCGGCGATCAGGTCCCGGTCAGTGATGATCCCGGCGAGCTGATCGGCCTCTTCCACCACTACATACCTCGCACACCGCGATTGGGAGATCATCGTGTGCGCGATCTCGGCGACCGTGGCATCGGGGGCGACACGGGCAACCGACTCATCTGCGATTCGCCCGATATCCATCCGGAGATCCGTGGGCCTAGTTCCCATACTAGCCGGTACGATTCATACCGGGAAATATCTTAGTATTGGCAGGTCACCGTGGATGCCTCACGTCCGGTCGCTATCCGCCAGTTGATAGCTCTGTCATCCCTGTACACATAAGGAACAGGGACGAACTACGGCCCACCGAAGCGTGTACAGTACGGGAAGCATACCGGCCGCGACAACCAGTGTCACTACGAAACCGACTTGTAAGATAATTATCTGTGCCAGTTGAAAAGTGCCTCTCAATAAGTCCGCCAAGACCAATCACAACTGCTACAGCAATGTCTCGCCAACTGTCACTCATGAACGGATGCCACAACACACCGAGGCGGGATGGATGAATCGACGGCGAGCCGATACGGTAGTCGGTGGCCTGGTCGCTGCTGTCCTCATCATCGGCGGTGTACTCAGCTGGCAAGCGTACCAGCAACAGCAAGCGTTCGAGCAGATGGGGTCGATGATGGGAACCTCGATGGGAGCAGTTCACGGCACGAATCCGCTCTGGTACGTCCTCGGAACCATCCTCGTCTCGGTCGTCATCGGCGGGGGATATCTGATGGTTCGCGACGACGTCACCAGCACGGAGGCGGTCGATCGACAAGGGAGCGATGTCTCGGATCAAATCGACCAGGAACGCTCTGAATTCGAATCCGAACCGTCGACCCAGACCGCTCAACCAGGTAACGGCATCAATCCAGAAACTCAGCCTCGGGCCCGCGTACTGGACCTGTTGCCGGACGACGAACGCCGCATCCTCGAACCGGTTCTCTCCTCGCCGGGCATCACGCAAATCGAACTCCGGGATCGGTCGGATTTCTCGAAGAGCAAGGTGAGCCAGACGGTCAGCGCACTCGAGAAGCGTGGCCTGCTATACCGCGAACGTCAGGGGCGGACATACCGGATTTATCCGAGTGACGACTTGAAGCAGACGCAGAGCTAGCATCTGCTAGCACCTGTCGAACAGTTTTGTAGCTGGACGTCGTATCCTCTCACATGTGTAACCGCCACGTCGCTCATATGATTGCGGACTACGAAGCGGCGAGGCTCGACGAGGACGCGGAGGAGACTGACAAATCCGAGTCGCGCGCTGCGGAACAGACGACGAGAAATCAATCCGGATTGCTGACGACTCTCAGAAGCCGCCTCGCTCGATAATCACTAGCCAAGTCGATCTCTTTCCTGTCTCGAAGACTGGGTTAGGGAGCTAATCGGCGGCCTGTGCCTGTCCGCGCGATTGGCTCTGCCCCATCTCGGCGGGGTTCTTCATGCCCTCCTTCACGCCGAAGTAGACGAGGATGGCGTTGACCGGGTACGCAAAGACGAACCCGACTGATAGCGAAAACGCCAGCGCTCCCCAGAACAGGAGATCAGAGATATGGGCCTGACTGGCGATCAGCAGGTCCGTCCCGATAGCAGCGATTTCCATGATGGTGATGCTCGGCGTTTCGCTGTAGAGGGCGTCGAGCATCGCCTCGCCGAAGCCGACGCCCTCCTGCATCAGTGGGCCGACTGTCAGGGCGTAGCCGAACAGGTACGCGAGCGCGAACGTTCCTGCAGCGACGAGGAGGGTACTCTGGAGTGCGAGCAGGCCCGCGAGGAGCGCGAACCCGAGAACTTCACCGGCACCACATCCCGAATAGCAATGAGCGGTCGAGCGGAAGCCACGCCGCCACAGCGAGTCGTTGCTGATCTGGCTGCGGCCGGAGTACCAGTAGATGGCCAGGCCGAACGGTCCGGAGTAGAGGACGACCAGCGTCCAGACGCCTTTCATCAGCGATGGCAGCGCCTGATTCCGCTCGCGGATGTCCCACCAGAGGGTGCCCACGGACGCGACGACGAACAGTGCCCAGACACCCATCACGAGCGGGTCCGACAAAATCGGTTTCATGACGTGACGAACCGGTGCGAGCGCGTGTTCGATTTGTGTGAGGAGTCCGTTGAGTGGCATGGTCACTGGAAGTGGTGCGCGGTACGGAGCAGGATACTCCCGTCAGCCAATCGATGGCCCGGTACAGGCACTGATAGGGGAGGAATACTTTCGGGAGTTGTGGTTAACATTCCAAAGCAAGCCCCACCGTCAGAGTCGGCCCCGCCGCGAACTGGAGACATTCGAGGCGGCCGCCCAGGTCCGGTGAATTCGATGGGGATGAACGTTCCACATCCTGAAAAACGATTAGAACGCCCTATACACGTTCTCGAACGTTCTCCTACGCGAATTCACACCCACGTAGATAACTCCCGAGCGGTTCTACGACTAACCGAGGAGAAAGACAATGACCAACTTCAAACTCGGCGGCTGGCTGCTCGTGGCGCTCGCGATCGTCGGACTCGCGTTCGCCGCTCCCGTGGTCAGCGCACACGGCACCGACACGACCACAGACGGTGCACCCACTGACAATGCTACCGCCGATGACTGGGCGGCCTGGATGGAGGCGCAGATGACTGAGCACATGGGCCCGGGTAGCGTCGAGTGGATGGAGTCGCACATGGGTGTGACCGTCGACGAGATGGCCCAGGACATGGCTGACGACGACTACAACGGCGGGATGTACGGACAGGGCCACTGCTGACGGCCCTGACCGTTTCGATCGCTTCGACCGAATACCACGATTCACCAACGCAAGATAATGACGCAACTCACTACACACATCGGACGCACTGCTCGTCGATTCGCGCTACTCGCCGTCCCACTGCTGGTCGCAGCGACTGGAACAGCTGCTGCCCACGGCGGCGGGAGCTACGGCGGCGGCATGATGGGGGGTGACTGGGGCCTCTTCGGCGGAGCGATGGGGCTCTGGGGTCTCCTCTGGATGGGGCTCCTCATCGCCGTCCCGCTCTACCTCGTCTATGCGCTCCTCAACCGAGGATCCGGTGGGACCGAAGAGCAGTCGCTGTCGGTACTCCGTGAGCGCTACGCCCGCGGGGAGCTCTCGGACGACGAATTCGATCGACAGCGAAAACAGCTCGAACGTACCGGATGACCGGAACCGCTGCTGTTCCAACCGGTGCACCACACTTCCAACGCTCGCCGTTGCGGCACCCAACCGTTAACCCCGTAGACGGGGTATGATACTTCATGGAATACACAATACAGACTTCAGTCACCGGTGAGTTCGACGACGTCGTCGACACGACGATTGCGGCGCTCAAAGACGAAGGATTCGGCGTCCTCTGTGACATCGACGTCCAAGCGACGCTCGAGGAGAAACTCGGCGAGGAGTTTCGACAGTACCGCATCCTCGGTGCGTGCAACCCGGGGCTGGCACACGAGGGCCTGAACGAAGAGATCGAACTCGGCGCACTCCTCCCGTGTAACGTCATCGTCTACGAAACCGACGACGGCGAGGTCATGGTGAGTGCCGTCGACCCACAACAGCTCGTCGGCATCGCCGACAACGAGGCACTCGACTCGATCGCGAACGAGGTCCACGACCGGTTCGAACGCGTTCTCGTCAGTGTCGCGGACGAACTCGAATCATCGACGGAAATCTGAACCATGACATCATCAAACCAACTCGACACCACAACCATCGTCCTCCTCATCCTCGGGGCGATCATTGTCCTCCCCTTGCTCACGATGGGGATGGGATTCGGCGGGATGATGGGATACGGTGGAATGATGGGTGGATACGGGACGACCAGTGGCTGGTGGCCACTCGTCGGGATGCTCGTCCAGCTGGTCTTCCTCCTCCTCCTGCTTGGTGGCGGATATCTCGTCTTCCGTCGCGTGACGGCATCGCAGTCGTCGCGGAATCCCGCAATGGAGGAGCTGCGTATGGCATACGCCCGCGGAGATCTCACCGAGGAAGAGTTCGAGGCGCGTCGGAACAAGCTCGAACGCTCGGAGTGACGGTCCGACCACCAACCTCCGGCGTTACTCACGTCCGCCCCCTTGGAATCCGGAATCTGTGACCCTCACAGCTTTCGGATGTAAATAGAAATGTGCTAAAGGCACAAGACCATACTAGCTACTATGACGGAAGTTATCCTGTTCACGCAGGAGACCTGTGGAGCGTGCGCAACGCAACGAGAGAAAAACGAGGGCCTCGAAGATGCGTATCCGGGTGTCAAGTTCCGGGAGGTCGACATTCAGACCGATCTGGAGACGGCCGAAGAGTACGGTGTCCGAAAGACGCCAACGACGCTCGTGTATGCGAACGGGGAACAGACGGCCGAGTTCATCGGCATCGTCGACCGGGACGAATTGGAGGCTGCCATCGAGAGCGCCGGCCAGCAATCGCCCGGACTCGCGAACCGGCTCGCCAGCATCATCCGTGGATAACAGAAGCCAACCAGCTACAATGACAGACTACAGTAGACGCCAGTTCCTGGGAGCGCTCGGTGCTGGCACAGTCGCGAGTGCGGGATTCACCCAACCAGTCGCCGCACAGGAGACGCCCGTCGTGAAGATGGGCAACAACTACTTCGACCCGATCGGACTCCACGTCGAACCCGGCACGACCGTTCGCTTCGAGCTAGCGGCCGGAGCCCACTCGGCGACCGCCTACGAGGACCGGATTCCATCCGACGCCAGCGCATTCGACAGCGGGACCATCTCGCAGGGGAGCTTCGAGCACACGTTCGAAGAGCCAGGCACGTACGACTACTACTGCATCCCGCACAAGACGGTCGGCATGGTCGGTCGCATCGTCGTTGGTAGCCCTGGCGGTCCAGCTGAAGACAGCCCGATACCGGACGGCGAGGTCCCCGACAGCGAGACGATTGTTCAGAACGGCGCCGTGGCCATCGGCTCGGACGTCGACGGAAGCGGGAGCACCGATAGCGGCATGATGGGGCCCGGCGGAGGGGGCATGATGGGTGGCTCGAGGGGCGGATGGGGCGGCGTCCCGTTCGTCGGCGGGGCACTCGGAATGCTGGGACTGATCGGTGGACTCCTCTACTGGGCACTGGGTCGAGGTGACGCTCCTTCCCGGAGTGATACGTCTGCGATGGAAACCCTCCAACGCCGTTACGCACGAGGTGAGATCGACGAAGAAGAGTTCCAGCAGCGTCGTGAACGGTTGGAGGACAGGCAAGACGACCGTTCCCTGTGAGGTGAGTCAACAAACCCCTTCGGGGAGACGTCTGTAAATTCGTCCGTCTGCGGAGGTTGCCCTCTTTCGATTGCGTCGTCACGTCGCTCGAGTTCCTCGGTAGTACACCCAAATAGCGAGGAGTCCGACGACGAGGAGGTAGCCGAATCCCCAACCGAGCGACATAGCAGTATCGAGGTCCGTCGTGAGTCCGGTATCGACCATCACCCGGACAGGATGATACCCTGGGAAGAGTTTCATCCACCACTCGGGTTCCGACTGGACGAACAGCGGGTCCTGGAAGAGACCGATGTCGATCATCGGGAGGATCAACATGATCCACAGGCCGGCCAGACGGTTGAAGACGGCGCCGACGAGCATCCCAATAAGTCCGTAGGTAACTGAAAGGATGACCATCGCGGCGACGAACCACCACAGCTGTTCGGGCTGGAAGTCAACGAGCATCACGCCCACGGAAACGCCGACAACGACAAGCGTGATCACGGCGAGGACGCCGAACCGTGCGGCGATAACCTCGCGGGCGCGATAGCCGACGACCGCGAGGCGGCCGTCCGTATCTCTCGCCTCGCGCATCAGGAACAGGCCGGCCAAGCCAGCGATAAACGAGCTCGTGATCGGTGTCATGATCACGCCATGGACCTCGGGCATCCCTCGCATCACGGTCGTCGTCTCGCCGTCGACGAGCGTCCGGACCGGCATTTGGACGTCCTGGGTGACCGCAAAGGCGAGCGTGATGAACGACACTGGGAGAATCACCAGGAGCGCCACGAGGACGTAGTTACGGGCGTGTTCCCGGAGCCCGATACCGAACGCCGTGGCCGTTCGATTCACGCTGACCACCCCCCAGACGTGCGCATCGTCGCACCGAATACGGCAGTCACGAGGACGAGCAACACGAGAACGTATCCGCCAACGAAGGCGAGGTCGCCCGCCGCGAACGTGCCGTCGAAGACGGCCGACTGGAGAAGTTCTTTCGGATGATACAGCGGGAAGTACTGGACGAAGTCGGGGACATCCGCGGCGAGCGGGCTGTCGCCACTGAGGAACGCGTCCATCATCGCGAGGAACACGACGACGAGCGACCCCTCGAACAGCCGCGGAAGCACTGCGCCGACGAGCGCACCGAGGAAGGCGTAGACGACGCCCGCGAGCGCGAGGAACGCGAACACGAGCAGCGGTGCCTCGGGTTCGACGGTCAGCCAGAGGACCCCGAAGTTCACCCCCGCGACGACAATCGTGACACCCGCGAGAGTCGCCAGCCGCGTCGCAAGTAACGTCCTCGGCGAGTACCCGGTCTGGACGAGCCGTCGGTCGGCCTCCCGGGCACTGATCATCTGGACCAGACCCATCAGCCCAGCGATGATGGCGACGCCGAAGATTGCGCCGAGGACGCGCCCGAGATCGAGCGGAATCGCCTCGACGGTCGGCATCGGCGGTAGCCCCGCCATCGCCTGTCCCCACCCCTCGATGACCACGAGCGGCAGCACCAGCGCGAGGACCACGTTCAGGGGCGTCCTGAGGAACGTCCTAACGTTTGATCGAATGCCCACGGCGAACCTATTCATCGTCTCCCTCCCGGTCGCTTCGGAGTTCGCTCTCAGTTTCGTCGTCGGTCACGTCGTGAACCAGTCCGTTCCGCACCTCGAAGACGCGGTCGAGGCGACTCCGTTCCTCGATGAGGTGAGAGATCATGACGACGGCAGTGCCGTCGTCCGCGAGGTCCTGTGCCATGTCCCAGAATCGCAGGTAAGTCTCCCAGTCGAACCCGGTGTAGGGTTCGTCGAGCATGAGAACGTCCGGGTCGTGCATCAACGCGATGCTGAGGTTGACCTTCTGTCGGTTCCCACCGCTAAGCTGGTCGACCCGGTAGTCAAGGTACTGCTCGAAGTCGAGTTCGTCCGCCAGTCTTTGCTTCGCCGCGTCGATCTCCTCGCGACTCATCCCGTACCCGGCGCCGAAGAGCCGGAAGGTTTCAGAGACGGTCAACCGATCGTAGAGCAGGGGTTCCTGCGGACACCATCCGACGGTTCCATACCGTTCGACCGTGCCCGCGTCGTGGTCGAGAACCCCGACGAGAATCTTCATCAGCGTGGACTTGCCCGACCCATTCTCGCCGACGATGCCGACGATCTCGCCGGCACGGACCTCGATATCCGCACCGGTGAGAACGGGCGTCGACCGTCCCAACGGAAGTCGTGACCCGTAGGTTTTCTCGAGAACGTTGCCTCGAACGAGCGTCTTGCTACCATCGACCGTCTCCGTGGGCGCCGTGGTCATTTCCATACGTGGAAAGACGTTCTACTCATTCAATCGAATTGTTGTTAAGAATCGAAAGTTAACCCCGTCAAATTACCCTGAGATCGGGTTGTATCACGAAGAGAGCAATGGATAGCCAACGATTTGGCATTCCTTTTGTCTCCAAACAGGAGTAGACTTGGTCGGTAGCCGTCATGAAAATCAGACATCTATCAGGCCCCGAACATAGTGTTGATGCGGTTTTCAAGTCAGGGTTCGAGTATCCATGGATCAGTGCTACATCTGTGACTCGGAATGCGCTCGCGACGATGAGGTGTTCGTCTGCGAGCACTGCGGGATCTCCTGCCACCGACACTGTATGGCGGAATACGACACCGATGTCTGCCCGAAGTGTGTCGGCGAGCCGATGATCGGAGCGATCGAGTTCTAGTCGTTCCTTGTCACTCACACACCGCCTTCAGCCCGGAGGCGGAGTATATCGATGGTCAGCTGGCGAAATGCGTTTTTGACTCGTGCCCGTAGCACAGGTATGTCTACGACCGTCGAACTCCCCAACGTTGATGAGACGTGCGCCTACTGCAGGTCGCGTATCTTCGACCACGACCCGATCTGTGTGCGCGACTGTACCGACGACTGCGGGTCGCCGACCTACTTCTGCAACTACGCGTGTCTCTCGACCTACGTTGACGAAAACAACTTGACGACTGGCAACGCGTGTGAGTGGTCGCCCGACGACCCCGACTGCTGCTGAGTGGATTCGCCCCAAGCAAGACACAGAGCGACGTATTAGCCGCCACCCAACCTAGGAACCACCAACGGAGCAGTACTGGCCGTCCAACTTTATGAATGCAGCCAACGAAGTCCGTAGTGGTTCACTATGTCAAAAGAGCGCACGTCCGACGGCCTGCTCCGCATCGTCCTGATCGTCCTCGCGGTGATCGTCCTGTTCCCGCTGTTGATGATGGTGTTCGCGATGCCGATGATGGGCATGATGGGCTGGTGGTGGGGTGGTGGCATGGCCGGCGGCCTCTCACCGCTGTGGGGTATCGGAATGATGCTCGTCTGGCTCGTTGTCCTCGTCGGCATCGGCTACCTCCTCTATCGCGGCCTCGTCGGTGGTGTCGGGTCGTCGCTGACCAGCGATAGAGCACTCGAGGAACTCCGAGTGGCGTACGCTCGTGGCGACCTCTCCGACGAGGAGTTCGAGGAACGGCGTGCGAAACTCACCCGCGAGGAGTCGCAGTAGTCTGCAATCATGTCCTCGACAGTACAGCGACGCGAGTTTCTCACTGCGCTCGGAGCCGGCACCGCAGGTCTCTCCGGATGCGTTGGAAATCTCCCGGGCAGTGGCGACGGCGTCGACAGGACGATCTACGTCGGAGGCTACCACTGGGGCTTCGTTATCATCGGTGCGAGTCTGTTCGCCTACGACGTTCTCAAGAAACGCTTCGTCCGCCGTGACGAACCTGATTCCATCTCTGACGGAACGATCATCTCCCGGCGAATCTTCGCCGAAGGAGACGCGGGTTCCGAACTCGACAACGATTAACGCCCCCAATCACTCGTGTTTCGACGATATCGACGCTGTTAACGTTCTCTTCACGGCGTGCGATTTCATCTGCCAATTCGTTTCACCCGGGTGATCGTGCGCGACACGGGGAACACGGGTCCTGAATGGGGTGACCAGAAGATCCAACAACAACGGAGTCTCTCACCATGGACCGAGTCAGTAAATATCGTTATGAGTCACTGGCGTCGCTTACGATTCCCGCTGAGCGCGGACGAACGCTCGCCGCAGGACGGTCAGCAGGACGTACGTCTCGTACTTCTGGTTCCGACAGTGGTCACACGGCTGCATCTCCGTTGTGATCTCCTCGATAGATTCCTCGTACTCCTCCGTGAGATGGTTCAGTGCCTCCGTGACCTGCGGCTGGATAGCATCCGTCATCTCCTCCACGGCGGCATCAGCCGAACCCGGTAGTGAGTACGAGAGGACGATCGTGTTCGCGTGGTAGTACTTCGTCGTGCCGCCACGCCCCTCCTCAAAGCGGACGACGTCTACGAGCCCGGAATCGCGGAGTTCGTTGATGTGGTGCCGAACGGTGTTTTCGGTCCGCTCGATCCCTCGCTCGGTAAGTCGGTCGTGAACCTCGCCTGCCGTCCGTGCCTCATCGGCCAGTATGTCGAGGATCATCGCCCGCATCGGTTCGTCGATGGCGTCCGAGACGCGGGTATCCCTGATCGCGATGTCGTCGAGATGGTGGTCGGCGCCGGAACTGCTCATAGTGGGACTGCGAGACACGCGCGGGAAAAGGTAGCGGAGCATACGGCTGTCGAACGATTCGGCCGGGTGGCTGATCCTGTGGTCGGAGCGTGGAGAAGTCCTATACGACTCGTTTGACTGTTCCAACGCCCCATATTCCTATTCAAACATATCATCTAAAAAATATATATGGCAGTCCGGGTGCTACGTAGAACTGTGATGAACGAGACAACCCAACTCCGCGTGATGGACTTCGACTGCCCGACCTGCGCGAGCACCGTCGAACGCGCCCTCTCGAACGTCAACGGCGTCCAGAACGTGGAAGTCCACTACACGACCGGCCGGGTCGAGATCGAGTACGACGACAACGTCGCTGACCCCGACGCCTTCGCACAGGCCATCGAAAACCAGGGCTACACGCCCCAGCCCGCCTAGACCAATGAACGCACAAACGATCACCCAGTACTACCGGAAGAACCGGAAGGCCATCGTTACGGCGTCCAGCGGCCTGCTCTACGGTGCCGGCTGGAGCCTCGGCCACTTCACCGGCTTCAATACAGCGAGTGCCGGTATTCTCATCCTCGCGGCGATCATCGGCGGCTACGACATCGCCAAGACCGCCTACTACGAGGTCACCAACCGAACGCTCGGCATCAAGACGCTCGTGACCTTGGCGGCCATTGGTGCCATCGTCATCGGCGAATACTGGGAAGCTGCCGCCGTCGTCTTCCTGTTCAGCCTCGGCAGCTACCTGGAAGGCCGGACAATGCGGAAGACCCGGACGGCCCTCCAGGAACTCCTGGAGATGACGCCCGACACGGCCACAGTACGCCGCGACGGAGACCTCCAAGAAGTACCTGCTCACGACGTCGAGGAGGGTGAAGTCGTCCTCGTGAAGCCGGGTGGGAAGATTCCGGTCGATGGGACCGTCGTCGACGGCGAGAGTGCCGTCAACCAGGCGCCAGTCACCGGCGAGAGCGCCCCCGTCCACAAGGCCTACGGCGACGAAGTCTACGCCGGGACGGTCAACCAAGAAGGGGCGCTTGAAGTCCGAACGACGGGTGCGGGCTCGGATACGACGCTCGAACGCATCATCCGCCGCGTCGAGAAGGCCCAGGAGGCGCAGTCGCCAACGGAGAATCTCATCGACCGGTTCGCGAAGTACTACACGCCCGGCGTCATCGTGCTGGCGATCGGCGCATACGCGGTCACACAGAATGCGATCCTGTCGTTGACCCTGCTGGTTATCGGCTGTCCGGGTGCGCTGGTCATCGGACCGCCGGTCAGCATCGTCTCGGCTATCGGTAACGCCGCTCGGTCTGGCGTGCTGATGAAGGGCGGTGAACACCTCGAGCGCTCCGGCAAAATCGACCTCGTCGCCTTCGACAAGACGGGGACGCTCACGAAGGGCGAGACCACCGTCGCGGACGTCGAGGGGTTCGGCGTCGCCGACGACGAGGTCCTCTCGCTCGCGGCGACCGCCGAGAAGAAGAGCGAACATCACCTCGCCGACGCCATCGTCGACGCAGCACGCGACCGTCCGACCGCCGCAACCGATGGCGGAGCGGCGGTCGCCCATTCCGACGACGCGAACGCCGAACGCCGGTCGGTTCCAGATCCGGATGACTTCGACGTGGTCGCCGGGAAAGGTGTCGTCGCCCACGCAGACGGTCAGGAGCTCGTCGTTGGTAACCGGGCGTTGCTCGACGACCGCGGCATCGACGTTCCGGCTCATGTCGCCGAGTACGTCCGTAACCGTGAGGAGCGTGGTGAGACGGCCGTCCACGTCGTGCGGGACGGCAGCGTCATCGGCGTGATCGCCATGCGCGACGAACTCCGAGAGGTCGCTCCTGGCGTCGTTGCGGCGCTGCAGGATGCCAGCATCCAGACCGTGATGCTCACCGGCGACAACGAGCGGACGGCAGCTGCCGTCGCAGGGGAGGTGGGCATCGACGACTACCGCGCCGAACTCCTCCCCGAGGACAAACAGACCGTCATCGAAGAATACCAGTCCGACGGCCACGTCGTCGCGATGGTCGGCGACGGCATCAACGACGCGCCGTCGCTGGCGACCGCCGACGTCGGTATTGCGATGGGCGCAGCCGGCACGGACACCGCCATCGAGACGGCGGACATGGCGCTGATGGCCGACGACCTCGAACGCATCCCGTACGCGGTCAAACTGAGCAAGGCGACGCGCTGGAACGTCCTCGAGAACGTCGGGCTCGCGGTGCTGACCGTGACTGTCCTGCTCGCGGGCGTGCTCACGAGCTACGTTACGCTCGCCGCTGGGATGCTGGTCCACGAGGCCAGCGTTCTCCTCGTTATCCTCAACGGGATGCGACTGCTCCGACACTAACCACCACAACCAATGACAACTAATTCAACTTCGACTGACGCGACTCCCACTGGTACCGACTGGCAGGTCGACTACGAGGTCGACCCGATCGAGATCCGTGACCCCGTCGCGGAAGCCCTCGGCGTCCTCGAACCGGGCGACCCGTTCGTCATCACGTACGCGGACGCGGTGAAAGAGGCCGGGCACTCCTGCCCGACTGCCTCGGGCGCCTACCGAATCGTCCAGTTCGGGCTCGACGCCCTGTATTCCGACGACTATCCAGTTCGGAGCGAAATCGAGGTACAGGCGGCCGGCCCGCAGGACGATGCTGCGTACGGCGTGATGAGCCGCATCATCTCGTACGTCACTGGCGCGACCGAAGACGACGGATTCAGCGGGCTCGCCGGCGGCTACGGCGGCCGCCGCGACCTTCTCGTCTTCGACGCGTTCGACCCGGACACGGCGGAGCCGACGTTCCGGTTCCGGCGAACCGACACAGACGAGACCGTCGAAGTGACCTACCACGTCAGCGACGTTCCTGACGGTGGACCCGCAATCGGGAACCTCCAGGGGATTCTCGACGAATCGGCAAGCCACCAGCACCGAGAGGCCTTCGCTGACGCCTGGCACCGCCGGGTACAGACTGTCCTCAGCGACGACACGCTGTTTACCGTCGAAGCAGTGTGAACGCGACGGTCTCCCCCCACACTCGAAATAAGTTACTGCGGTACACTATCGATCTTCTCGAGCGCCTCAGTTGCAACGTCCCCTAGCTCGCCTGCCTCAATATGCGAATAGCGCTCACGAACCATCTCCTCAGAGTTGTCTAAGTACCGAGCAGCGACAGTGTACCCAAACGCGCGGACAAGCACCTCACCCATCCCTCGGCGACCACCGTGCGGGGCAAGATAATCGTGTTTCGGATGGTCGATGTCAATCTCTGCGGCCTCTGAGAGCCGTTGAAGATTCGATCGTGCGCCATCCGTCGTGATCGACGGCGGCCGGATATCCCCCTCAAGTGTCAAGAGAAGGTCGCGAGCGTACTTTTCACGACGCTCGGTAATCGATTCTGGGCGTTCCCCTCGTTCGGCTAGTTCTTCCTGGACGAGCTCTGCGAGCGTCCGTTGGTCGAATGTCGGAAACACCGGCCAGCGCTCCGTCGGCGGGTCCATCAGCTGGCGATAGCTTCGCAGCGGAGAGATTACCGGGTCGGGGAGACTGGCGGCGTCCCACTGCTGTTTCTTCCGGTAGACGTCCATACTCCCGTCGTCGAGCGAGAGGTCCTCCCAGCGGACGCCGCGCCGACGCGGGTCGTTCGGATCCCGTAGGAGTTCCCCGACCCGAACGGCGGTGTACGCGAGAACGAACACCAGAGCTCGGTCACGAGCCGCCTTCAGCGCCGCGTAGCGTCCTCGCTGCTTGTCGAGGGGGTCAGTTTCCTCCGGGAGTGTCGTGTACACCTCGACGGCGTCGCGGGCCCGTTCGTCGACGTGGCGCTGTTCGGACGTCCAGCTGCTGGTCGCCGGGCTTGCGGCCGTCGTCCTCCGGCAGTGGCGCCATCGCACTCGCCCGCTGCGCGTAATGCGCCTCGAGATAGCCCTCGTTGACGCACCAGCCACACCACAAATTTGTATAGCGGTATATAATTTATGAGTTGGCTAAAATGGCGCATTCTTGGGTTTGGACGTGTTTATCGCCGGTTTAGAGATTCAAATCGAGCCAGTAGAGCGTTTACGTTTAGTGCGATAAACGTAAACAGATTCAAGGGGGTGGCCGCCGTCTGCCACAGCGAACCCAATGCCTCCGCTCAAACCCCGGGATACAACCACTCAGAACGGCCCTGCGCGATATCGGCGCCTGTCGGCTCGTTCCCGAGAACCAACCCCACCCGAATTTGACTACAGCGAGGGATCGCGATGAGTTCCGACGAGAAGCATTCGCACTCAGGTGACGAACGCGGCGCAGCGGTACCTCTCGTCGATGTTCTCGAAGATTACCTCTCGGACAAGGGGAAGGGGCGCAACGGCGAGAGCGGACAGTATCGACGACATGCTGAACGCGAGGTGAATCGGCTCATCGAATTTCTTGCGGAGGATCGTTCGTCGTCATCGGTGACGTTTGAGGAGCTGTCCGTCGGTGATCTTCGTGAGTACGCGCGGTATCTTGCTCGGCAGGGGTGGACCGAGGGCACGGTACAGAATTACTACGCTCACGTCTCCGGATTTTGCGGTTGGGCGGCTCGCGAAGGCTATCTCTCGGGGAACATCGCCCAGCGACGCCGGGCGAAAGAGCCACTCCCCGAGGATACAGGTCGGAAGAGCGGAGAACAACAGGCCTGGTCGGCCGAGCATCGAGCACGTCTCCTGGAGTATGTGAACAAACAAGCACACGATGCCATCGACGCTGTCGCGGAGGACCGCCAAACGGCGATCAAGGCGACTCGTGATCGGGCACTCGTCTACATCCTTTGCTTCACAGGGGTTCGCGGCGCCGAGGTCCTCGCCGATGGAAACGACGATCGGCGCGGACGTGATGGATTGCGGTGGTCGGATGTCTCGTTCGAGGACAACAACATCCAGGTGCTCGGAAAAACGGGGAAATGGGATGACCGACCGCTACCAGACCCTGCTGTTCCTCCACTGGAGCGGCTGAAGCGCATCACAGACGCGTCAAGCGAGGAGTGGCCGGTGTTCCCGACCCTGGACTACCCGACACTGGTGGAGACGTTTGCCCAGACGATGACCGCCCGAAGATATGACCCGGCTGAAGTCGAGTCTATTCGCACAGAGAAAGTGAATGACGGCGAGGCGTCACCTCTCGAACTGCTTGCTGACTATGGTATCGAACCGCCTGCATTAACGACGCACGGCGCTCGCGAGGTCCTAAAACGACTCACGGCGGACGCGGACATCGACCTCGACGATAAACACGGGTATCTAGCTCCACACGGCGCTCGTCGTGGTGTCGGTGAGGTGCTCGTCCGGGCGTACGGTCACGCCGAGGCGGCCCGATACCTAGACAACTCCGAAGAGATCGTTCGCGAGCATTACTCGCACATTGAGGCGGGTGAGCTGGCTGAACGCGCTGAAGCCGCCTTCGCCGAGCACGATCAAGAGCTGCGAGGTCAACACGACGCCGGCGACGAGCCAACTTCCCACCCGGTCGACGAGTGACTCAGCCGGTGCTGCAGCTGCTGTATACCGATTTGTCGCAGTCAAACTTCCGAGGAGGATCTAGGGGAGAGAGGAGAGCGCGAATCTCGACGCTTGCGGGTTATTTATCCAGATATTCGATTCCCCACTCACGGAGTGTCTCGGCGACGAGTTCGGGGTGTTCCTGTGCGACTACCATCGCAGCTTCGCGCGCGTCACCCTTGTACACAGGACCATCAACGAGGTCTTGCAGGTCGTTCAAGAAGTCCTCTTCACCCTCTTTGACAAAGGGACGAACCTCGAGCAGCAGTTGCTTGGTTCGGTCCGCGTTCACCGACGCACCGCGCATCTGCCGTTGCACGAGGTACGGAAGGTCATCCAGATCGAAATCGCCCGACTGGGACGGTGTCACCGCCTGTGATTGGGTCTCTTCCTGTGGCATTTCCTCCGAAGATGGGGGCTTTGTGGTCGGATCGGATTCCGTCGGTGCGTCGGGTTGCGTCTCCGTCTCTGCTGCTCTCTCCTCCCTCTCCGATTCGGATGCTTCGGTCTCGTCCGTCTCTTCGGGCTCCTCGTCCGACTCCTCGTCGAAATCGAGGCTCCCAGTTCCCTTCTTCAACCCCGCCATTAGGACATCACCTCCGCGTCCTCAATGTTGAGTTCCGGCTCCTGAGGGGGTTCGACGCCGAACTCATCGGTGAGGTAGCTGGCAATATCGAGAATGGTCTCGAGCGTCTCGACTTCGCGCTCGCGGAGGCGACGGGTTCCCGCCTCCCCGTTGTGCCACGCTTCCTCGACGACTTTGAACGCCGTGCCTTGGGCATCCCACATCTCGTCCATCATACTTTGTCGCTCGCCAATCGTCGCGGCGATACCGTATTCATCTTCCATTTCTTCGATGTAGCGGTTGTGTGTGCTGGTTGTACCGGCACCCGAGAGGATGACTGCGGCGACGCCGACGTCGATCCCCAGGTTCTCACTCATACTCTCTAAGAGCCCTGCGAGCCCTTCGAGGCTCTTGTTGCCCTTTCCAGCGGGTTTACTCGGTGATACGAGTGTTCGAGTGGCATAGATGGCGTTATACAGCATAATCTCAGCACGAGCGTTCGGGTCGATGATGACGACGTCGTAGTCGTCCTGGACGTTGTTCTCCTCCCAGAGGACGTTATAGAGCTGCTCGTACCGGTTGAATTCGTCGCCCATATTCTCCTCGAAGCGTTCACGTTGGAGGAGAAGTTCGGTGAATTCCTCGAGCATATCGTGCGCCGGGAGGACGTCGACTCCCTCGTCGGTGCTGCGAATGAGGTCCTCGAAGTCACCGTCGGGTCGTCCGAGGACGTGTCGGACGAGATTGTCTGCCTCGGGATCGTCACGCCCCTCCTCAACATCGAAGAGGTAGGTGAGATTGGCGGCCTGGTGGTCGAGATCGATGACGAGGACATCGAATCCCTGTCGAGCGTGAGCCTCGGCGAGGTTCGCTGTCCACGTTGTTTTGTGGATTCCCCCTGATTCCGAGTAGATGGTATAGGTGATGGGCATGTGTTCTCCACATCGGTCGTTCGCATAATAAAGGTACGTCAGACATACGGCTAACCCATTCACCTAATTCATCCACATAATTTACTTACCTAATCAATAGATCCAATTACCCCACCCAATGTATGTTGATAATGGTTTTAGAGAATCCATCCACCCACCAGGAGGCACTACATTCAGATTATAAATTCAGATTAGGTTATCACATAATACACCCAAGTAGGACAGTAGGGCGTTAATACAGGACTTTCGTGGAGCCTCCCGAGAACCACCCACCAGATAGAATATTAGGTGAATTGATTAGGTGCATAGATTAGGTATATGAATTGAACGGATGGATTTGATGCGTGGGTTAGAATAGCTCTCGCGAGCAACGAAGAGACAGGCGAGAAATAGCGCTTCCTCTACCCACTATGAGGAACAGATATCACACAATAGGAAATTGATCAGTAGATCCTCCGTCACCAGAAAGGCAGAAATACCAGAGACGGCTCTAATCAGCAGCCTCTGTCGGTTCTTCCCAAGGAATATCCTGCTTATGGACTACTGCAAGCTTTGAGCTGTCATCGTCTTCGATTACACTGAGTCCCCGCTGAACGAGGGTATGCACCTGCCCAGCAGACTCTGGGAACGAAAATTGGTCATCCTCCGCGTCTGCGCGAAGCTCCAGATAGTGAAGATACAACCTGAACCTGGTATCCGCCCCAATCGGCCACCACACTGTGCCAATTTGACCATCGATCTGATCGTCCCACTGCTCCACTAGTTCACGAAGATCGTCGACGAGCTCCTCACCCGAGGCACGGAGGCGAAGAGATGGTTCTCCCTCACGCTCTATATCATCAATGACCTTCCGAAGAAGTGGCTCTGACTCCACGGCAGTCGGGGAGGTTTGATCCGCTTCGAGAAGCTGTTCTAAGCGCCGAGTTCCTCCCGACGGGCAGCGACAGCATACGCCACGTTGTACTCATCGTCTGGAAAAATTTCGTGCTGCGCTGGCTGCTGCGGTTGATGCACGGAATCGGTGGTGGATGAACTAAACAAGGTCTCGAAGAGGCCCATATTGGGCGTCCGAAAGGCATCTATAAGTACTTCGTGCCAACGTTCCCAGACACCTCGACTCGAATAGTTAGGACGGTTCGTATGAACCCCATCCCGCTATATGTAGAGCGACACCCACCAGTCGAAATCCTGGTTTACGTAATGTGCATCTAGAAACTAGCCAAGTACTTGATGAGTGGCTAACCGACTAGAAGCCACTCCGACCGAATCGTACCCGCTATTGACGTCTCAACAGAGCTTCTTCACTAGGTTGTGTGGCTCTCAATAATGAGGTTCGTTGATATAAACAGCAACTCCCTCTCGCGGCCGTGAGATATCGGTTATCCGGCCGGCGAAAGCTTATGGTAGCTCTTTTCCTATCAATTGGTGAGAATCGAGTGTCAAATACACTGCTCACATAGAAAAACACCAAGAGCATGAATAGAACACCTGTCTCCTCCAGCAACCTTCGAAGTGTCGGCTACGACTCCGCAACAAATACCCTGGAAATCGAGTTCCACGGTGGCCGGGTGTACCAGTACTTCAACGTCCCGGAATCGGTCTACAACGGGTTGATGAACGCCGCATCACACGGCAAATACCATCACCGACGCATCAAGGACAAATTTCCATATGAGCGAATCCGATAACACCGACCCATTCGAATTTGAGCAGCCGGAATTTGATCCCTCAGAAACCTCATTACGGATCGAAAACGAGGAACTCGCTGATCTTTCAGACCAAGAGTTAGATCGACTTGAACGAGCAGCGAGTGCGCTAGCGGAATACGAACAGGCCGCCGCCGACCGAGAGCGGGCAATAACTGAACGGGCGAACGCTGTCGCAGCACAGGAGAATGCCCGGGCAAAACGAGTGTTCCTTGAACGGATCGGCGAAAAGTACCTCCCCTATGCAGGTTTCCTTGTATTTGGATTCATCCCACTGGTCGTCGGTATGACGCAGGTGCTCCAATTCACGGACATCCGGCTCTGGGTCGGAAGTGGCATTCTCGGATTGGGACTCATCATTGCCCTCGCCCTCCTAGCCCTCGCTGACTGGGATCGGATATCCTCACTGCTTAACCGATAAATCTAGTAGAGCAGGTACTCGCGGAGAGTACGATTCTAGGATGTAGGCCCGTATCCAACTACCAGAAAAGTAGTCGGACAGATCGTGTTCCTGTCGCTGACTATCCTGTAATCCTGTAGAATTATACCAAGAGCGGGTAAACCTGCGCGGAAGGATGTACGATCTCACTGGCTTCCAACGTGATCTGCTCACGGTCACTGCAGGTATCGAGGAACCTCACGGCCTCGCAATCAAAGACGAACTCGAAAAGTACTACGAATCAGAGATCCACCACGGACGTCTCTATCCCAACCTCGATACGCTGGTCGAAAAGGGGCTCGTCGAGAAAGGAGAGAAAGATCGCCGGACAAACGTCTATACAGTTACCAAACGCGGTCAGCGAGAACTCGAAGCTCGACGTGACTGGGAACGCCAGTACGTCGATCTATAACTCGTACCGAGCGATTTCACTACAGCCGCACTCGGGACAGGATTCCTGGCCTTCATCTAAACTGGTCCCGCAAGACCGACATTCGAACAGTTCCGTTGTATCAGTCGAGCTCGGTGACAGCCGCTTTAAGACGCGTAACATAGAGACTCACTGTGGGTCGACGACGTCCCGACACTCGGGACATTCGGCCCAGACACCGCCTGCATACTCTATCAGCGTATGATGAGACAGAATCTCACTACCGCAGTGCGGGCAGTCACCGAGGTGTGGGGCCTGAGTGCTCATATGAATGTGAAGCGTGTGACGGAGGGACGCACTGCCCTCTGCTTCTCTCTAAGGGTACGGGCCCACATATATCTCAGTGAACCAAAGTGAAAGTGGTAGCAGAGATGAGTCTCCTCGACGAGAAGGCCATCTCAGCGAAGGAGGAGTGAAAATCACCAATACGGCATTTGCCAAGATAGCCCTCACCAGATCGAGGACGACGTATCGTGGCGGCACCTCCTCGCCAAGTCCGACCTCATAGATTGCGTTTATAGATTGGAGCGCTGTCCGATTAAATTCGAGGAGGATGCCGATCTGCTGTAAGCTCAGTAGTCGATGAAGAGACACATTGGTGTTCCCCAAAGTGGCTTAGTATGGATCAAAGCGCGATTCAAGATTCGAGAGATAGGCGCTTACAGTATCAATATCAGCCGGCAGCAACCCGATCTGTATTGGCCCCCAATCTTCACCTTTCGCTTCGAGTTCCGCTTCCAAGGAATTCAGCGTTTCTTTGTAGTAGTTTTGCTCGAAGTGAGGAAGCCGTTGATCCTCGTCGACCTCCTTCGAGACGAGGAGAAGTAAGTCAAGCAGCGCCTCAAACTCCCGTGAACGCTCCTCAAAGCGCGTATCTGACGGGATATATTCGGAGAGAATCGGTCGGACAGCAGATTTCAGACGCGGTCGCAGATTCCGATTTCCCCAGCCTCCGTCGGGAAATTCGGTCCCAATTTCCCACGGATGAATCTGCCGAAGCGGGGCAACATCACCCCGCAAGTTCTCGAGTTCAGGTTCACGCAGAACTGCTCGCACGGCATCCCAATTAGCAACTTCCATACCTGTGATGCCCACCGCGTACGAAAGATAAGCAATCGGATATCGCTGTCTAAGCGCCATCCACGACCCCATACGGGTACGGCTTTCAGGACTTGGCGGTGAGCCTAAGCGCTCGATCATATTTTCTAATGCGAAGCGACCACCGTTCTCGCCTTTCGGCCCCCAGTAGGCACACGTGGCAGCTGCGGTCGCCAAGACACTCAGTTCCTGTTCATAGCTCTCAAACCGCTGGTATACAGCGTCGCGATCAACCTCGTGATCAAGTGAATATCGTTCCTCGGAGAAGATCCGTTGATACACCCGTTCTGTTTCCTCTCGGAAGAGATCGCCGAGAGCAATGTTCTTCTCTGATTGGCTCAGATACCGTTTGGTGCGTTCCCGGGCGATTTCGTTAGTTAATGGTCCCTCGCGTTCTGCGCCTTCGAGAGCGCGGACGTTCTCCGTGAGCGTTGTAAAAAAGGCGGCTGCGCCATCAATAGGGATCTGTATTGCATCCCGGTCATCGATGATCGCACGTGCTTCGTCTTCCAAGCCGCCATAGTTCGCCCAGTATGTAGGATAGCGGTCACACGCGTTGTCCGTTAGAAGCTCCTGCAGGGCAGTATCATAGCGTGCTGACCACCCACAGACGATGAGCCCGT
The DNA here is from genome assembly GCF_031624635.1 of Halogeometricum sp. S3BR5-2. NCBI lineage: Archaea > Methanobacteriati > Methanobacteriota > Halobacteria > Halobacteriales > Haloferacaceae > Halogeometricum > Halogeometricum luteum. Next base: position 136,089 of record NZ_JAMQOQ010000008.1, read on the forward strand.
ATTCTGAGAAAACCTGACTGAGAAGGTTCGCAACACTATCCTCGTACTCGTCAAGCTCGTCAGAGACGTTCTTCAGATTGACATCCTTGTAGTCACCGTTGACTTTGAGGATGAGCGATTCTTGATGTTGCAGCGGTTCTGCCTCTCGGACGTCCCTGGCGGATGATGTGACCAGCGGAGTGAGCTCCCGATCAATGAAGGAGTGCTCGAGTAATCGGTCAAAGTTTGTCGTGATGATGATCCCGATATACCCTTCCTCAACTAACCAAGCAATATTCTTGTGAGCCTCGGTAGGGAGTTTTTCACCTTGTTCACGTTCGAGAGCAGTCGGCTCGAAGTATTTTTCCAGCAGCGATCGTCGCTCTTCCTTTGATTGAGCGACCTGCTCAATGACATTGTCGTATCTCGCTTCTTCGTCGAATGTATTCTCATACCACTCGGAGGGGGCCGATTCGATCTCTTCGTCGTACTGGTCAGCAATTTTTCGGATGAGGTCCTGGACAATATCCCATCCAGTAGGGATGCCAGCCTCTGTAGAAGCTCCTGAACCCAGTAATAAGGCGAAGACGCCAGGGTTGTTTTTTACTGAGAAGGAAAGCTTTGTTTCGTTGTTGACCATGTCAGAGCATCCCAGTGGGAGCCAATAGTTCCATTGTTCGCACTCACGTTGCGACGGGGGCTCTGAGCACCGGCATCAACCCGAGCCCTCTGTGATTGCACCACTGGTCGATCACAAGTGGGCTCGCAACCGATATTTAAAGAAGTAGCTGGCAGTACTTCCACAGGCCATTTTTATACGATTTCCTACCCGACATATTGGTACAGATGAGCGAAAACGAACCGCTAGCGGACACACATGGGAGCCCCGCATACGCACTAACCGGAGCTGAACGGAGGTATATCCGGTCGGGAGACCCAGGGGGCGAATCGAAAACGAATATGGAGGCCCGAATCGAGACGAAGATCAACCGCCTCGGATATCGGATCGACCACCTGTTAGCGGACATTTTCTTACTCCACGCGAACGACTATCTCACAGAGGGGTCGTGGAAGGACGGATGGGTTGGTCTACTCGGATTCGACGAGTACCCCGTCCAACCGTCAACCCGAAGGAAAAGAGCCCCAGAGCTTACCGATTTTGAAGAGCCCAGCAATGACTCGGAGATCGTAGAAGCGTGTCGGATGGCCTCTGACACTGAGACAGACATCGGCCGTCCGATGTCGAGTACGAAGGAATTCGGCAGGGATATCGGTGAGCTAGCCCGGAAACTCTCACTTGCTCCGGGTGAGATGGACGAAGACGAAGTGCTACAAGATATTGCCTACGGCTTTCTTGAAGGGCTCTATTTCGACCACAGACCAGCCGGACTCGGTGATCAATTAATGCAGCAACGGCAAAAGTACATGAACGAGATCATTTCAGCCCTTCAAAAACAGCTCGAGCATGAGCTGACATACGATCGTGAATGGGCTGAATGGGAGCGTGAGTGGCGAGTGCAAGGCGATCTGTGGGATGAACATCGAACGGCGATGATCTCCCGGCTTAGAGAGATCCTCAACGAAGCACCGGAACCGATTGCCCCTCGACGATCGATGTCAGAGTTCCGTTCTCGGGTGCTCGAAAAGCGAGGCGATACTGACTCGCAGGAAACAGGAGTGAACGAGAGGGGTATCGACTGTCGGGATCTTCTCTTCGTTTTGATCGACAACAGCATCGAGTCGGATTATCCAGTCGGATCATCTGGACACTGGGGTGATTTTCAAGCCGAACACGGTCCAGCAGAGCAGTTTGAGCTAGAGGAGTTCATCCAATATGACCGTGTGGTAACCCTAGTCGAAGAGTGTAGAATTCTAGAACGGAATATTTTGTATCGCCATTGTCGGACAGATGCCGATCGAATCCAGGAGAAGAAAACTCGCGGACTAGATGCGCTTGACGTATTTTCGGCCATTCACAACAGTAAGGGCGCGATCAGTTCGAAACAGATAGCACGGGATATCGGTTCCGAAACATCATATCAAGGGCAAGTCACCCAGATCTGTACGGATCTTGCGGGCCGAAAGTGGGAGCAGCGGCCTGTACTAACCGGGAGTAAGGATGGGTGGGAGCTGACCGCGTATGGTAGGTTATTGGCCGAATGTATGTTTGATGAATCACAGTCTGTCCTCATGCGGACGTTCGGACCAGCGGTTAGTACTGACTTGATTATCCAAGCGGCGACCGAAATTGACGAGAACCTCAGCTAAGAGTACGGCTGTAGACCCGGTGGAAAGATATGCTCCCCAATCTCCAGATGGGAGGTAAAGTGACTCTGTTGAAATCCTCAGTCGTCGATAGATCGTTGAGGCCGCGTTGAATATAGAGCACGTGTCTCGTTCGTAAAAGCTGACAGTGCAACGAATACGAAATTATGGCTAGGACGGCAGTACGGCCTGGCTGCTAGGTCTTCTTTCTTATCGTGTCTGGAATTTAAATGGAAGTATCAAATGATGGGCAGAGTAGGGATCATACCCCCGACAGAATCACGCATCATCTCCCAATTCAATCCTCACAGCTGCGTTGTCTCGGATAGTGGGGTTCTTCGAGAGGACAGAGGCCACAGCCAGCAGATACTCAGCCTCAATGTCCTCAGACGTCCCGTACGCACAATATAGCGGATGTTCCGGAATCTGCTCATTCGTAGGGGTCGCAGTTCTGTCGGGGAGCCACTCTGCTTGGTCTAACGGAAGACGAGTACACTGGTCAAGTCGAATGTAGTCTCCACGGATCGCATAACAGGCGTCCACATCCTCCCGATTGTCGGTATTCAGTCCTACCTCTTCGAGGGAATCAAAGGAGTCAGTGACGCTATTGATGGCTTGTCGTGACTGAACACCAAGAAATGGCTCAGATTGGGGAACATAGAGATGGGTTGGATCGTAGACCTCTGACAGCGGCTTTACGAGATTATTATGCGTAATCTCCGGAATCGACACTGTCGGGACATTATCGGCCTCATAAAGCCGATCGATCAAGAACCAGCGTTCTGCCTGATGGAAGCCGGAAACCACGGATGGAAGATTAACTTTGGATATCTCGGGGAGATCATCTCCATTTACCCAATCATACGGAATAGGGATCCGATTTGCACGAATCTCGAATGAGTCCTGATGACGATTCTGAACTGTCTCACCCTGTATTTCGCGTCCTATCACCGCGTTTTCCTCGTATTCGCTGCGGAGTTCTCGAACGAGATCCAGAGCTAGTTCTTCGTCCATAGCGCCTACATTCGTCCTGTCTCACTTGAAGATACAAGACGCATATCGGACAAAACACAGAACGTTATCCACCGATCAATCTCTTAGCGAGAGATGCCTTCCAATGACCACTAATCTCGAAAATGAGTACACGGAGGGTGCCAATACATCCGGCAAGCTAACGCTGAGAACGGCGAAGCGTAAGTGTTGGAGAACTACTACGAGAAGCTCTATCCGCTGAGTTGGTGATGACGATGCCCGATAAGGACGAGCTGGCGCTCTACGATGCCGTCAGTAATCTGGAGCAGGCGGGCCTGACCAGCAAAGTCGGTGACGATGACGGGACCGCCGTGTACACCGTTGAAGAGTTCGAACTGGCTTTGACGGTCCGCGAGACGGAAGTCTCGATCACGCCCGAACTCATCGAGGGAATCGCCCAGAAGAACGAGTCCCCCGCGATCGAGCGGGTCCTCGCAGACTACGGCATCATCACGTTCGCATTCGCATACGATCTCGTGATGGCACACAGTAAGGGACGTCACGATCCGGCAGATCGCGAGCCTCACAGACCTGTCGCCTGGACCCGTGTATGATTTCGTCGAAGCGCTCTATTCGATTCTCGATCTCGGTGACGACGAGTTGGCCCCGATGACGTACACTCCGGATGATTTCGACGAGGACGAAGGCAATCAACTCGAAGAAACCGCCGACGAGCAAACCGAATGACGAGGTATTCTCCACCCCCGTAATAGCGATCAACGCGTTCGTCACTTCTTCCACGCCAGCGATGACGATCCTGAGACCTGTTCAACAACATCCGGAGAGGGATCAGGTACGCACGCCTGCTGTACGGCCCTCGCCGTCGCCGCTCTCGGCCAACAAGTCCCCACATTGGAACTGAATCACGATCCGCATTACTAGGACTGTGACGGCTTCAAGACACAGCGAGCTGACGCGTTTATCGAAGTCAGTCGGAGTCACTCTAACCGCACCTCTAGTAAGACTTTTAACTGTTACCGGATTATTGGTAACCACCAGATGTACGAGGTTCTCGACGACACGGCGGCGCAGATTATCCTCGCCATCGAGAGTGGTGACTCCATCCGTCGTGTCGCCCAACACCTCCACACGCCGTACGAGACGGTGCGACAGGCCGTCAATCGGCTCGAAGACGCAGGCTACGTTTCCTATGACGACGGGCTTGCTGTCGTCGACGAGCACATCCGTGACGCAGCCCGCGAACTCGTCGCTGCCAGCGCCGGCGTCAGTCCACCCTCCATCGAGGAAGCCTATGTTATCCCTCAGTTCGGCGACTGGCCGTCCGCGTTTACGCGGATCGACGCCGTCTACGTGTGGACCCAAGGCGGCTACCAAGTAGGGCGGAATCCGGATGACTATCCACTGTTCCTCGCTGTTCGTGAGCAGGACGTCGACGCCTGGGAGGCGTTTTTCGAGTCGTTCGACCTCCCCACTGCTTTCGAGCGACAGCCCGGAGACGAGTTGGACGGTCCGCTGCAGATCGTCCTCGAGCCACGCACGTCACTCGATATCGAGTACGTCGAAGGGTACCCGGTGATCCCGAGAGCAGAGACAATCGAGTATATGCGCGAGAACTACGCCCAGTTCCAGTCGGCGCTGGCGATGCTCGACCGGATGTACGAGGACCTCGACCTCGGCGTCACGTATCGAGAGACTGAACGGGCACAGCCATGAGCTTCAACAACCGAAGTGACGCACTCATCGAGCTGCTCGAGGAGCTCACCCAACAGGGTCACGAGTACGTTCTTGTTGGCGGCTACGCTGTCTCAGCGTTCAATGCTCGCTTCTCCACGGACCTCGATATCGTCGTCGCGCCGGACTTCAAGGCTGACTTCGTCGAGTTCCTCGAACAGCAGGGATTCGAGGAAACGGACAGTCACGCCAAGAAATGGTTCTACGACACCGAAGTAATCGAGTACGAAAAGCGGCTCACGCCGCAACAGCCGATCGGCTTCGATCTCCTGGTAAACGGACTCGGGTGTCGCCAGACGGAGGCACAGTGGTCGTTCGACTACCTGTACGACCACAGCCACCAACAGGAGGTGAGCGGGGGCACAGTGACGACGACGGCCAGAGTCATCGATGGGGCCGTCCTCGTGGCGGCAAAGCTCCACAGTGGCCGAGAAACGGACCTCCGAGACGTCCTGGCAGTGGCTGAAGAGATCGACCTCAACGCTGTCACGCCCCATCTGCGGCGAGGGGACGACAATGCCCTACGGGAGCAACTTGAGCGTGGACTGGATATCTTGGAGAGCGACGAACTCAAGCACGGATTTCGGAGTGACTTCGGGGCCTCAGCTGTCTCAGAAGAAACGGTCACCGGTCTCCAAGAGTATCTGTCTGCACAGATTGACCACCTGAGCTGAATCGGTCGGGACTCCCTTGACCAGAAGTGAAGATAAGGCCCTTCAGCGGTGCTTGCAGTCAGTCAAAAAATTGGAGGGGTGGTTGTCAGTCGACCGTCGCTAACACACGGACATCCGTAGCTGAGTGTCGTTCCCGTTCAGTACGAGCACCGTGCTCGCGGAGGAACTCATCAATGCGGTCGGCAAGAGCCTCCGCATCCTCCCTATCGACGTGGACGATTAGCGTCGGACGCTCCTCGTCGCTGTTCTCAATCACGAGCGAGACATCCTTGAATTCGTCCGGCTGTCTATACGCCTCGAACTCATCGGCGACCTGGTTGGCCAGGTCGTCGAGTACCTCAATCGGCTCCTTTGTCATAGATTGTATTTCGGCTTTGGAGGGTTGTGCCATCGCGAGCGCGTGAAGAGAACGTGACGTGACTTTCAGAACCACCTCCATCAGACAAACGCGAACGGAGCCTTCTCACACCGATGGTTTACCGAGAAGAAGACCGATCCACAGAAGGGACAACAGGTTAGAGTGCTCGCGGATCGCTATCGACAATGCTCGCAAACGCGACGTTCTCCTGAACTTGTTCGATTTCGACTGTTGGCTCGTCGCCGGGCTGAGCGCCGGGAACGATCACGACGTACCCCCGTTCGACTTTTGCGATACCATCGCCCTGATCACCGACGGTTTCGATTGTCACGTCGCGCACTTCTCCCTCATCAACAGGAGGACCAGATGAATCATGGCTCGTGCTCCCCTGAGAGGCGGGATGCCGTGGGCTCTGTGGAGATGTTGATTCAGCTTCGGAGGATGAATCAAGAAGAGCGATGCGGTACGTTTCATCAACAGTCAGCGCCCCATGCTTGATCTCACTCGGTGGAATCTCGATGACGAATGTGCCATCCTCCTTCTTAATTTTCGCAGTGAACAGCGAACACAGGGAGTCTGAGATTTCTACCATAGCTGGGTTTGATACTGGATACAATTAATCGGTCTCTTTGAGAAGGAGCGAACTGGATCAGCTGTCCTCAGCTGGTTCTTCCCAAGGAATGTCTCGCTTGTGGACTACAGCGAGTTTCGAGTCGTCATCATCTTCTATTGCACTAAGACCACGCTGGACGAGAGTGTGAACCTGTCCAGCAGACTCCGGGAACGAAAATTGGTCATCTTCCGCGTCAGCACGGAGTTCCAGATAATGGAGGTACAACCTAAAGGTCGTATCTGCTCCGATAGGCCACCAAATCGTCCCTATCTGCTCATCTACCTGATTGTCCCAATGCTCTATGAGTTCACGGATATCGTCGACGATCTCCTCTCCAGAGGTGCGAAGGCGGAGGGAGTATTCCCGATCCCGTTCCATATCTTCGATTATATCCTGAAGAAAAGGCTCAGCCTCCAGGGCGGTCGGTGAGGTCTGATCCGCTTCTAGAAGATGTTCTAACGCCCGAATTTCTTCAGGCCGAGCGGCTACAGCGTATGCGACATTGTACTTGTCCTCGGGGAAGATTTCGTGCTGACTCGGTTGCTGTGCCTGAGGGACAGTATCCCCAGTGGATGAGCTAAATAAGGTCTCAAAGAGTCCCATACGCTTCGTCCGGAGGGCACCCATAAGTATTTCCTGTCATATCAGACGGCAATTCTGGCGGCAGTGAACCGATTCACCTTGCCACTCGAAGAAGAAGCGGATTATCTTTGTATCGACAGACAGCGATGGATATGGTAGCAACACGAGAGAGGGCCCTTAGCGAACGCGAGTTCGAACTACTGTTAGAAGGTGCTGGGCGTATAGATGATACACAACAGAGACTCGAAACACGAGCGGCCATTCTCCTTGGAGGCCGTCTTGGACTTAGACCAGGAGAAACAACGCACTTGTCGAAATCGTGGGTTGATCGAGAGCGGCAGATGATCCAGATTCCCACACAGCAAAACTGTACGAAGGGGAGAGATGGCGGTATCTGTGGATACTGTCGACAGGCGGTGAAACAACGGCTGGAACACAATCCCAATACAGATTTCCAGAGCTTTGCTGAGCGTTATTGGCTCCCGAAAACGGAAGCCGCTTCCCGAACTGTTCCGTACCACTTTTCGTATCGAGTCCGAGTCGCGGTTGAATTACTACTTGACGAACATGGCGGCTGGCCGTATTCGTTCTCGACCTTACAGCGGCGACTGGAAACTGCCTTGGAACGGTCCCCAGAATTGTCTAACGACGCAACCTCATTACATGGATTACGTGCAACAGCAGCGTCTTATCACGCCGGAAGAGGCTTAGATCTTCCCGCTCTCCGAGCAATGTTCGGGTGGGAGGACATCACCACGGCACGTCAATATCTGAATGTCGACGGAGCGATGACCCGACGAGCGCTGGACAGCATTCATCAGTAAGCCTGAATGGACTAACATTCATGAACCGGCGTAGTGCTAGCTAAGAAGTTACTCCATTGGCCCTACGTCTCCAAGATGAGTGTATTTCTCAGCGACCTTCTCGAAGTACGCTTCCGTCATAATTCGAGGATTCGACACCCGATGAAAGTCATCAAGAACGAACTGCATTTCCTCCCTATCGAGTCCGTAGGCGTGGAAAGAAGCTGCATCAACTTCGGCCTGAAGTCGCCGACGCTCTGATTCCTCTTTAGCGGGATCAATTCCGCCGAGCCGTTCCCGCATCTCCTCGAACTCCTTACCGTAGCAGTTGAGTCGGGCCGCCCGGTCAGAAATATAGTGGAACCAGTTGTCGCCCTCTGTGAGACGCGGGACCTGTGATTCTTCCAGTTTGAACCGGACAATGTGTGAATCGACCTTCGTCCGCATTAGGTAATCGAACGGAATGCTGTTCAGTAAACCGGTGATGACGAACAGTTCCTTGTCATCGTAGGCACGTTCATAGATTGAACGCAGGGGATACTCTGAGAGATCGTCCTGCTCCGGATTGACTTCATATGGCGAAAATGTCTGGAGTGTGTGAACACAAACGAGCCCTTTGGGTAACACAGTCGAAATCATTGTCCGTTCGTCGGTAGGTCGGGCGATATCTCGGTAGATAATCCGGTATTCCGTGAAGTCTGGAAGGAGGTCATCCATACAGAGGTCCTGTCCACGGTGTTCCTGAAGAAGATCGTTGACGAATCCCTTCTGTGATTTGCTGGTCTTCGGTCCACCAAACGCTTCGTATATGTCCTTTTTCGGCGTTCCACCGTTGTACGCCCGTTCCCGAACACGGTATTTAGCGCTCAGATCAGGCTGATCTTCATCGACACTCCATAGTGAAGGGGAATCAAGACTCGAATCGAACGTATTGTCGTGCTGGAACTGGTGAATGTTTGCTCCACCGTACACAGGGTAGTCACCTTCATTTTCCTCTTCGACGAAGCGGTCAGACGCCCGTGATCGATCCAGTTCACGGTGCGGAGTGACGTTCCATTTATTGTCGATTTTTTCTCCCAACGGAGGGTGTGAGACAATACTCTCCAAGATACCCACTTCCTCAGGATGGGTAATATTGGGGAATATCCGCGCTTTCAACGAATATTGGGTTAGTACTTCTCGTGGGATCTCAACCGCTTTTTCGTCGAAATGACGGAGGACAGAAACATCATGTTGATCGAATATTCCCTTGATTTGCTCCGACTCCCCCTGGTTCTTGAACGTGAGAACAGCGAACTGATACTGTCGATGAAGATCACCGAATATTCCATGATTCTCGAAGCCAACCAACGACTGTATTTCCGCATCATTCAAAAGTTTCATCCGGAGATCTTTCGAGAAAGAGCCACTGAAGATCACTCCGGGTAGAACTTGCGCTACATACCCCTCGTCGCTCACGAGTTCGAACAATCTCTCAAAGAAGAGTGCCGCAAGATTGTTTTCATTTGGATCCTTCCGTCCATCAATAACAGGTTTCTGGAGGATGTATTCAGAACCATCAGTGAAGTACCGCATTTGCTTCTCTATCTGCTCTTGATACTCCTCCCATCCCTCGGCAATCTCCTCGTCTTCCAGCAGCTGTTTCTGCATCTCGTCCTTATTCGAAGGCATCCGGGACCGGAACTGCTCATCAAACTTGACGAAGTAATCATCGCGACTCGCTCGAAGCTGGTCCCAAGGAGGATTCCCGATAATAAGATCAAAACCTCCCTGGTCGTAGACTAGCGCGAATTCGAGAATCCAATGAAAGGGGTGGAATTCTTGAACTTGATCCAGAGTGATTTCAGCGCCGGCATTATGGAACTCATCTAGCACCTTGTTGTCCAGATTCTGACTGTAGCTGGTGATGAGCGACTCTGCCTGACGACGGGCGTTGGTTGCTTCTTTTGAGGAATTTGCCCGTTTGTGTTTCCGCTGAGCGTGGATTACGTCCTCATAATACTCGCTAACCGGTGTTTCTTCACCGATTCCATAGTTTGTGAGTGAGGTATCACCCTGTTCATTGACGGTTTCGATGAGATCTGTAAATCCAATTAGACTGTTCCCCTGCCGTATGTTGAAATCAATATTCGGGAGCGGTTCGACCTCCCCTGGCTCGTCTTCGATATCCGCAACCATCGAGAGCCACAAACGGAGTTTACAGATCTCCACAGCGCCCTCGTCGATATCCACCCCGTAGAGATTATCCAGAATAATCGAGCGTTTGGCGTATAGCGACTCCCCACCATGCCCACCCTCGATACGTTCTAATTCCTCACGACTACGACTCTCCAGCTCCCAGCCTTGCCCTTCAGCTTCGAGCCGCTGGAAATACTCAATGCATTGCATGTATAGGTCCATCAGCACCTCCTGTGCGGCGAGCAGGAAGGCGCCACTTCCTACGGCGGGATCGAGAATGTGTGCTTCCTTCAGAATGTCGTGGTATAGAGTCTCCACATGGCTGGTCTGGACGTTTCCCGTTGGAACTTGCTGAGTTATAGTTCCACCATCGGCAACAGCTCCTGCGCTACTATCTGCCTCGGGCACGGGGAATCCGAACACATTGTCGATCTCGTCGTAGTCTGCGTCCACAGCCTCGTTGAGTTGATCGAGCAGATATGGATGGATCGTCCGTCGGGCCATGAACCCCGTGATTTCTTCCGGTGTGTAGTACGCCCCCATCTCCTTCTGATTGACCGTTTGCTCGAAGATGTGGCCCAATATCGCTGGGGAGAGGTTCTTGGGATCGACGATATCGAGTCGTTCGTCTACGTTCCAGTTCCAGTCGGAGAGGAAGTCGAGAATATCGTCGAAGAGCTCGTTCGTTTTCTCGGCAGGGCCACCTAACTTCGCGTCCTGGAACTCCTCTTCGACAGGATTCCTTGCGAACAAGCCACCGTTCAAGTACGGAAGACTACCGAAATCAGGGTTCTGCTTGTCTTCTGCGAGGTATTCGAAGAAGAGCGGTTCGTAGAACTCTTCGTAGTGGTCACCGCCCTCGTCAACGACTTCATTCGGCTGTTCGTGAAGGTAGTTCGGGTTCCGATCAAGGAGGCGCTTTTCTTGGATGAAGTATAGGAATATCATCCGGTCAAGAATGACCTGCACATATCGTTGCTTCGCGTCACCACGGTCGTCGGGAATGCCCGTGACCTCTTGAATGAGATCCGTCCGGAGTTCCTCGAACTGTTCATAAAACTCTTTGACGACCTGTTGCGTGTCGTAGAGCGTATCGTATATCGCAGCAGAGGAACCGTACTCGATCGAGTTCAGCTTCTGGAGAATAGTGTTCTTCTCTCCGCTGTCCCGCGTGAACTGCTCCTTCGAGAACGAAATCTTTTGATGCTTAATTCGACCGTGCTGCTGCCCCTCCCAGCTTCGGACTCGCGTAATGAAGGTGAAGGTCTCGAAATCGTTGGTGGCAACGAGGTTGGTATGCCGTGAGCGATTTTCCGGTTTGAAGTCCGTGGCAGTCTCACCGGGGCCAGCATTGACGATGACGATGAATTCGTCATCATCAAGCTGGACTACGAGTTCGTTATCGCCCCCAAGTTTCGGGCGTGGTTTGAGCCCGCGTTTTTCAAAGGAGTTCGCTATATCCTGTAAAGAGTCCCAGCCCGCGATATCGGATGCGGTGATCTGCTGGAGAGTCATACCACCTGAAAGTTGCTTTACTCATATGAAAATGATGGATACGAGGGTGACTTTCGACTGAACTGGTCAATCCTCCCGTTGCGTAGTATGCAAGAAGCAGCTCGCATTTCACGAGCATTCGTAAATCAAGTCGAAAACAGCCAATAGCGAGACGCTCAGTTGATGCAATGCATTGAGTATTTCCAGCGGCTCGAAGCTGAAGGGCAAGGCTGGGAGCT